>JAFLTK010000025.1 GCA_022511505.1 Muribaculaceae bacterium | reverse complement strand
CGCTTGCAGCTCCGCTTGCAGCTCCGCTGTATATTCCGTGAAACGGTCAAGAATTTTTACAATCTCCTCCTGAACTTCTAATGGTGGCACAGGAATCAACACTTTTGCAAGCCGCGCCTTTGAAACATTAAAGCGAGTTACACCACTGGCTGTTTTTGAAATCTGTTGCCGCATTTCAAAGCCTCTCATACAATGTTTTAGAAAATCGGGAAGAAAAATTTCTTTTTCTTTTAATCTCAATCCAAAGCAGAAAGAATTCAGATAAATTGGTTCATCAACGTTTTTTGTTACTACTGAAGTGATACCACATTCATTAGGGGTTTCGGATGAGCCGGTAAATAATATATCACCTTTTTTAATTTGATTCTGCTTCTCGGTAGGACTAACCTTAACAAAATCAGTAATATTTAAATTTAAGGATGGATTTGAATAAACATTCATATAAGTGATGAATTTTGCATTTCCATCTTTAAAGTCATCCTTGGATTTACCAGTTAACCCACCAAAAAATTCGCCCAATTCTCCGAGGGGTTTGAACGGCACTCCGTCGGGGCAGAGGCGGGTGATAAGGTCTTGTAGTTTGCTCATATAGCGTTAATCTTCTTGTTCGTAATAATAGGAATAGTCGATGCCTTTCATAAACATCTCGCGGTCATTGATTTTGTCGGTCAATGCGCCATAGAGTAGTTTTTTAATTTTTGTTGAATCAAGATGACTTTCAATCATTGCGTTCAGATAATCATGCTTATTTATCTTGCTCCAATCTACACAATGACCAAGATTCTTCTTTAAAATCAAATCGAGCCAAATTCGCGTGGAGCGGCCGTTACCCTCCATAAAGGGGTGGGCAACATTCATCTCGACATATTTATCAATTATCTCATCAAAGGTCGTTTCGGGCATCTTCTCAATCGTTTTTAAGTTCTGATGCAAATATTCGGCTAAACAAAATAAGGTATTACCTTTAGCAATTGTTTTGTTGCGAATTTTACCTGCGAAATCATACAGCCCTCCAAAGATATAAGCATGAATTTGCTGAAGGGCTTTAACCGATCCTATATCTTTATCAGCCACAAGATTGCTTTCCCAAAAAGTATATGCTTTTTTTCTACTTTGTCCATCAATGGTGTTTTCAGAATAGGTAAACCAACTAAGAAATTCAGTCGCCTTACTATTAGGAAAAACACTTGCAATGAGAGTAACCCCATTCTGGTCAATGACATCAGTCAAACGACGTTTCCCATCAGGAGCAAGTAATTTCAACTGGTTAGTGGTACTAACCAGTTCAGGCTTTTCAGCTTTAAGTTTGGTCTTTAGGTATTTCCAATAATTACGGTTTTTCTGGTAATCATCTTGTTCGTTTATGGCCCCTATAAGGTCTGGTGCAGAAAAATACCATTTACCTTCTGTTTCGTCCCAAACGGCACGAACTTCACGATTCTTATAGAACCGGATGGATATTTTACGAGTTTCTTGGCTCATGCTGTTTGTTCCTCCAGTTCTTTGATGATGGCGTCGATCTCGGCACGGAGACGGTTCTCGTTTTCGACGATGCGGGCAATGCGGGCGTTAAGTTCGCGGATGTCGGTCTTGGGACGTGTGTCCTCGGCCTCTACATAACTGCTGACTGAAAGGTTATAGCCGTTTTCGGCTATCTGAGCGTTGGGTATTAATGCAGAGAAATGAGGTATCTCCTTGCGCTCGGCATATTCGTCGACAATCGCTCGGATGTTTTCGGGCGAGAGTTTGTTTTTGTTTCCCTCGTGAACAAAGAGTTTTGATGCATCTATGAACAAGGTTTTGTTTTCTCGTTTCGATTTCTTGAGAACGATGATGCAAGTGGCAATCGAGACGCCAAAGAAAAGGTTGACCGGTAATTGAATGACGGTGTCGACATAGTTGTTGTCGATCAGATACTGACGTATTTTTTGCTCCTTGCCGCCGCGATAAAGCACGCCGGGAAACTCGACGATTGCCGCCGTTCCCTCGGTCGAGAGCCAGTGGAGCATGTGCATGGTGAACGCGAGGTCGCTTTTGCTTTTTGGTGCGAGAACGCCGGCAGGAGCAAAACGCGGGTCGTTGATTAGCAAGGGGTTATCATCGCCCACCCACTTTGTGGAATACGGCGGGTTGGAAACGATGGCGTCAAAAGGCTCGTCGTCCCAATGGGCCGGATGAAGAAGCGTGTCCTCGTTTTGAATGTCAAAATGGGCGTAATTGATGTCGTGTAGAAACATGTTGATGCGACACAGGTTGTATGTCGTAATATTCAATTCCTGACCGAAAAAGCCTTTTTTGACATTCTCCTTGCCAAGCACTTTGGCAAACTGTAGCAACAGGGAACCTGAGCCGCAAGCAGGGTCATAAACTTTGTTCACATACTCGCGGTCGTGACTCACGAGCCGGGCGAGCAGTTCGCTGACCTCCTGAGGCGTGAAAAACTCGCCACCGCTCTTGCCGGCATTCGACGCATACATTGTCATCAGAAACTCGTAGGCGTCGCCAAAGATATCAATTTGATTGTCGGCATAATCACCCTTGAGGTCGATAGCACCTATGTTGTTGAGAATCTTGGTTAGTTGCTCGTTGCGCTTCTCAACGGTGCCACCGAGTTTAATAGAATTTACGTCGATATCGGCAAATAGTCCTTTGAGGTCGGCCTCACTCTCGGTGCCGACGGCCGATGCTTCGATGGCTTTGAAAATGTTCTCGAGGGTGACGTTAAGGTTAGGGTCGCTCTTGGCTTTTGCTCTGACGTTGCAGAAAAGATGAGAGGGCAAGATAAAGAAACCTTTCTCGCGCACGAGGTCGTCCTTGGCCTCGGCGGCTTCATCGTCCGGGAAATTGGCATAATCAAAGTTGGTCATCCCGGCCTCGCGTTGCATGGCATTGACGTAATTTGTAATATTTTCGGAGATGAAACGATAAAAAAGTATGCCCAGGACATAACTCTTGAAATCCCACCCATCCACTGAGTTTCGGAGGTCTTCGGCAGTAGCCCATATTGCTTTGAAAAGTTCTTGTTTTTGTTGGGTGCTTGTAGCCATATTTTTTGAAGATTATATCTAATTAATACATAGTCGCTCCACGATGATTCACGGGGTTAATATATTCCGAGAGAATATTCATTGAAGGGGCAAATTACAACCGGAGAAGGGAGTGGCGTTGCTTTGCTGATAATCTCGGCGACCATATTGTTGTTAATCTTATTGAAGACGGGAAATTCATATCCTAAGTTGTCTTTTTCGTCTTCGGCCTTTCCAAGCACGAGAGTCCATCCGGTTACAAAAAATGATGCACCGGGCGGCAGTAATTTTGCCTCGGGATAATCTTCGTCTTTTATTATATTGACGGGTTCGTTGGCTGTACCGAAACTGTAGGGGCACACGAGCATTCCGTTGACAATCTTGCCTACATAAATGATTGCCGGGCAAGCATCGCCTACCCACTCAAAAGCCAGTGCATATTCGCCATCTTTCACGCCTGGCATTCCGGTTATCCATTTCCAATTCTCAGATTCGACGGGTGCTTTGGGATAGACGATTGACGCCGGTGTATAGGGCTTTGTGACACTCGCACTTACCCAACCGGTTCCCCGGCCTTCTGCGCCGAAGCCGTTGATTTCATACCATCCGTTTGACTCGCTGACCACCTTAGCGGGCCCACGGAAAGGAAATGCCTTACGTTTGGCGTTGGTAGCAGCCGACGACCAGAATGTTACATCAATTATTTCACCGCCAAACTCTTCGGCCATTTCACCATCCTCCACGTTATACATGAGGCGCTGTGCCGAGGTCGATGGCGTCTTGCGAATGTTGACACCATTGGCGGTTACAAACTTAAGATTAGGTGTCTCCACATCAAAGGGGAGAGAAGCGGCACTGCAATTCAGCGACGAGATTGCAATGACAAGAAAGAATAGTTTTCGTAACATAGTAAATTCTATTATTATGATTTCAGCCACAAATATAAGCATTCTCGATCAAAAAACAAATTTGCGGAATGTGGAGAATGTGTTGTAGAATATGTATGTAGAATGTGAAGAAGGTGGTGCCGAGCAGCTGGTTAAGGGCGGAGGGTGGACTGGAAGGTAGAGAGGGTATGGCGGAAGTCGGCTGTGATGTTGCGCACGTCGCGATTGCGGGACTCTGAATATTTGTCAAAGACTAATAGGATGTCATTGAGGAGCGTGTCGAGCACTTGATTCCTGTCGCCGTATTGAAGCATTTTTTCAAATAGTTTGTATAGGCCGTTGTCAAACGAAGCGCTGACATAGTAGGCCGCGCGCTCGTCCATAGCCATTCTGACGGCAGCCCAATACATCTTGAGCACATATTCTGCACCCGGATTGAGTGACTGAAAATCACGGATGATTTGGTTGACGCGGGACCAGCGTGGCGAGACGAGACGACGTTTCACTCGCCCTATCTCTTTTGACAGCAAAACGGTGACAGCCTCCATCTTTTTGTCGACATCGGGGTTGATGAAAAACTCAAGGTAGTCCTTGGCCTCCTTGCGTGCGTCATAGAGGTCGAGGATAATCTCGCGTAACTTTTGTGCGTCAAAGTTGGCTAACTCTTTGCGTAGTTGCGTTTTAGACATGGCGGGGAATTTAATTTTCGCAGGCGAAAATTAAAGTTTAGAGTTTAAAGTTTAAGCCGCCGGTCCTACTTGACGCAAGGCCGGCGGCAACGGGGTTTATGCAAAATATTATTTTTGGTCTTTGAGCCAGCGGTCAAGCCAACGGAAGAAGACACGTTGCCACATGACTGCATTCTGGGGCTTGAGAATCCAGTGGTTTTCATCGGGGAAGATGAGCATCTCGGCGGGAACACCGCGCAGGCGGGCGGCGTTGAACGCCATCATGCCTTGAGAAGCGAGGATGCGGAAGTCATATTCACCGTGGGTGACAAGGATGGGGGTGTTCCAGCGGTCAACAAACTTGTGGGGCGACGACGCGAAAGTGCGGGCGGCGACGGGATTGTTCTTGTCCCAGAACGGACCGCCGAGGTCCCAGTTTGCAAACCACATTTCTTCGGTCTCGAGATACTGAGCCTCGGTGTTGAAGATACCGGCGTGGGCGATAAAACATTTGAAACGGTTGTCGTGGTTACCGGCAAGCCAGTAGACCGAGAAACCGCCGTAACTTGCACCGACGGCGCCGATGCGGTCGGGGTCAATGTAACTTTCTTTCTTCATGTCGTCGACGGCGCTCAGGTAGTCCTTCATGTTCTGGCCGGGATAGTCGCCCGAAATCTGGGCGTTCCACTCGGTGCCAAAGCCGGGAAGTCCGCGGCGGTTGGGGGCGATAACGATGTAGCCGTTGGCCGCCATCAGGGCGAGGTTCCAGCGATAACTGAAGAACTGGCTGACGGCCGATTGCGGGCCACCCTGACAGTAAAGGATTGACGGATAGGTTTTTGACGCGTCAAACTCGGGCGGGTATACAACCCATGTCAGCATCTGCTTGCCGTCGGTAGTCGGGACCATGCGAGCCTCGACGGTAGGCATTTTCACCTGTGCAAGGAGAGCCGAGTTAACGTCGGTCAGCTGAGTGATTCTGCCCTTGGCGTCGATGCTGAATATTTCGTTGGGAGCAAGCATCGAGTGGCGAACGGTCAGAAGCGTCTTGGCGTCGACGGGTGCGAGAGCTGCGTAGTCACAAACGCCGGTTGCAACCGTCTTAACCTCGTGTTTCTTGAGGTCAATCGAGAAAATGGGGGTTACGCCATCTTTGGGCGCGATAAAGTAGATTGACTTGGAGTCAGGGTTCCAGCAGATAGCGTCGACGGTGTAATCCCAGTCGGCAGTGAGGTCGGTTTTGACGCCGGTTGCGCGGTCCATCACCATGATGCGATTTTTGTCGCTCTCATAGCCGTCATGTTCCATCGACAGCCATGCAATCCACTTGCCGTCAGGCGAATAGGCGGGGCAAGTGTCATATCCCATCATGCCCTCGGTCATATTGCGAGTGGTACCGCTTGCGAGGTCATAGATGTAGAGGTCGCTGTTGGTCGACAGGGCATAATCCATGCCGGTCTTTTTGCGCGACACATAAATCAATTCGCGGCTGTCGGGCGACCATGCGAATGACTCAATGCCGCCAAACGGCTTCATGGGCGATTCAAACGGTTCGTCCTGCATGATATCGCGAACGCCGGAGACCTGTTCGCCGTCAAAGTCGCCGATCAGGGGGTGGGGAATCTCGGTTACCCACTCGTCCCAGTGTTTATACATCAGGTCGTCGATTACACGGCCGGTTGCTTTGGGCAGGTCGGGGAACACATCGACAGCGTCGCGCGAATATTTAACCGAGCCAATCATCAGAACGTGCTTTTGGTCAGGCGAAAAGAGGAAACCTTGGATTCCCTTTTCAACGTTGGAGACACAGCGGCGGTTTGTGCCGTCGGCATCCATTACCCAGAGTTGGGGCAGGTCGTCGGTCGACGGGTAGATGAAGGCGATGCGACGGCCGCCGTCAATCCATGTTGCTCCCTGCTCGCTCTTGGGAGTGCGAGTAAGGCGCGATTTATTGGCGCCGTTGACATCCATGACATAGAGGTCAAGGTTTGAACGGTTTTGCTCAACGCTTTCGTAGGAAACGCCATAGAGAACTTTTTTGCCGTCGGGTGACACAACGGGATTGCCTACACGGCCCAGGGCCTCGAGCACCTCGATGGAATACTGCCCGTCGACGGGAGTGAAGTCAGGGCGCTCGATGATGTTGTCGTCATCGGCGGCAACGGCAGCCATAGTGCCGGCCAGTAGCGAGGTTGACATTAGTAAGGTTTTGAGATGGTTCATAGTAATGGTTGTTTTAATTTAAGTTTCGCGAGCGAAACTTAAATTAAAAGTTTATAGGTTAGAGTTTTACAGTTTAGAGTTTAAAGTTAAAAGTTATACTTTCAACTTCAACTTGAGCGGAAGCAAAGGTTGATTGATTTAATAGTAACAGCGACCGTGGAACCCGGCTTTAGAGCAAGTCGGTTTCACGGTCGCGAGGAGCAGATTGACGGCCCTCGGGAGGCGCGCGTCAAATAAGGTATTGGGATGAAATCGATTGGTTGGTGTGAACGCGGCGAATGGTGTCGGCAATCAGTTTGGCCACCGAGAGGATGGTACACTTTTTACAATCCTTGTTGTAGGGAATCGAGTTGGTGAAAATCATCTCGGTCAGAGCCGATTCCTCGACGCGGGTTGTTGCCGGGTCGCTCATGATGGCGTGGGAGGCGAGGGCGCGAACGCTCTTAGCGCCTTTCTCAAACATCAGGTCGGCGGCCTTAGTGATTGTGCCGGCGGTGTCGACCATGTCGTCGATGAGAATGACGTTTTTGTCCTGAACGTCGCCAATGACGGTCATGCGGGCAACAACGTTGGCCTTGGCGCGCTGTTTGTGGCAAAGCACGAGGGGCACGTTGAAATACTTGGCATAGTTGTTGGCACGCTTTGCACCACCGACGTCGGGCGTGGCAATTACCATGTCCTCGAGATGGAGCGACTCGATGTAGGGGATGAAAACCGACGAGCCATAGAGGTGGTCAACGGGAACGTTGAAGAAACCTTGAATCTGGTCGGCATGCAGGTCCATGGTGATAACGCGGTCAACACCGGCAGCGCTTAGCAGGTCGGCAACAAGTTTTGCGGCAATTGACACGCGGGGCTTGTCCTTGCGGTCTTGACGTGCCCAGCCAAAGTAGGGCATTACAGCGATTGTAGACTTAGCCGAGGCTCGCTTGGCAGCGTCAATCATCAGCAACAGTTCCATGAGGTTGTCACTGTTGGGGAACGTCGACTGGACCAGATACACTTCACAACCGCGGATTGACTCTTCAAACGACACTTCAAACTCGCCGTCGGCAAAGTGTTGAATGTTCATTTTACCAAGTTCAACGCCCAACTCTTTGCAGATTTCATCGGCGATGTAGCGTGACCGAGTGCCGGCAAAAACCTTAAACGGGGGTAAACTATTTTCCATTGTAAAGGATGTATAGAATAGATGTAGAAATCGACCGCAAAGGTAGCAATTTTTGACGTGAAAACAATTTCATCTCCTCTTTTTTTCGCTTAATTTTTCCCTTTTGATAACTGTCAAGAAATTTCACGAGCGGTTTTGGCTCAAAAGTTGAAGCATCGCGATTTTTTTTGAGATAATTCAAAAATTTTTTGCTAACTTTGCGCGTTGAAACTGCGCCTACGGTTGCGGCGTTAATACACAGACCGCGGGTTGCGCTAATAATAAATGTAAACATTCCTTGCCAATGACAAGAAAGTCGACTATATACATGCTGGTAATGATGTTGCTCTCGATAGTGGCATCATGTAACAGCGAGGACATAAATCTTGGTGACAACAGTTATTCGAGTGTTGCAGTCAAGAGTTTTACTTTGCAGAAGAACGACAGTGTGCTCGTCAACCTCGACTCGGTCTTCTTTTCAATCGACTTGGTCGAGCGACGTATCTTCAACGCCGACTCGCTCCCCAAGGGCACGCGCATCGACCGCCTACAGATTAAGGTGGGCGCCGACATGGCTAGAAATGTTGAGATTATCCAATCGCGCGTTGACAAAAGCGACACTACCATCCATCTGCTCGACACGCCCAATGACAGTATCGATTTCAGCAACGGTCCTGTTACTCTGAAGATTACATCCTACGACGGTGAGTTTACAGCCAGTTACCAGATTCAGGTCAACGTCCACAAGAGCGAACCTGATACCCTCTGTTGGAGCAGCATGGCTCGTCGAGATATACCGACAACTCTGAGTGCTGTAACCGCCTCACGAATGGTTAAACAGGGGGACAACGTTGTTCTTATTGCGACCAATGGCACGGAAGCAACCGTTGCAACGACAACCGACCCGGCCGTCGACAATTGGACAATCAACAGCGCCACCCTTCCTGCGGGAGCAAACGTAAATACTCTAACTGCTACAACCGACGCTCTTTTCCTCATCGCTTACAATCAGGCATATACGTCGACCGATTTAGGCCAAACGTGGACCGCGACCGGCACGGCTATGTCGTGGATTTATGGCGTCAGCAACGGCGAGGTTGTGGGCTATAACGCCGGGAGCGCTATGACGGTTTGTTACCCGTCGGGTTACACAGTTGCTACTCCCGCCAAGATGCCCGTTACGGCAACGTCAACGATGGTGGGTTTTGGCACCAAATGGAGCGATACCGAGTTTAGCGTTCTCATCGGTGGCAAATTGGCCGACGGTTCCTTGACTCCTGCCGCTTGGGGTTGGGACGGCAAACAGTGGGCCTGTATTAATACCAATACCAATATGCCCGGATTGCAAGGCGTGACCTTGTTCAACTATAAGTCGTTCAAAGTCAGCGCCGGCTGGACCGTGACCGAGGTAGAGACGCTGTTTGCCCTCGGGGGAGCAGACTCTTATGGCACGATGGACAACAAGGTGTTTATCTCGACCGACCAAGGCTACACCTGGGCCGAGGCCGGCGAGTTGATGCAACTACCCGCGTTTATGCCCGAACTTAACGGCGCATCGGTAGTTGTCTGCTCGTCGACATTGACAGTCGACGGCGGAGTTCGCTCGATTGGACCGTGGGACTCGTTTGACGTCAAGTTACCGGCATGGTATCAACTTGTTAGCCTCCCGGGAACGCGTGTAAGCAAGCCCGTTACCGAGTGGGAATGTCCCTATATCTACCTTGCCGGCGGTATGACCGAAAACAATCGCGCGATGACCCAGATGTGGCGCGGAGTGATTAACAGACTACGCTTTGTACCACAATATTAATTGCAAAACAGTTAAAAATCTGCTGCAAAGTGAAATTTTATTGCAAATAATTCGTTTCTTTATTGCATAGTGAAAGTAAACAGAACCAATCTCTCTCAATGAAGCAACGAAATAACATACTGAAACTTATAGTGTTGACGCTGACAGTGCTGATTGGCGGCCAAGCCGTCAAGGCACAGGAAGTTGAGAGTTATAAGTTTGATTTTGGAGTCGGCATTGGCATGAGCGGCTACCTTGGAGACGGCAACACGTCCAACGTGTTCCACCGTCCCGGCGTTGCGGCCAACGGCTCGTTCCGCTACTTGATAGACAACCGCTGGGCAATCAGAGGATTGCTGACGGCAGCATCGTTGAGTGGCAACAGCGCAGACTTTGAAAATGTGTATCCCGGCGGGGAACACTACAGTTTCAAGTCGTGGATTTATGACCTCGGCGCACGTGTCGAGTTCAATTTCTTCAACTATGGAGTAGGGGAGACCTACAAGCGGTTGCGCCGTTGGACTCCCTACATGTCGGTTGGATTGGGCGCCGTTCTTTCGTCGGCCGACGGCTCGATGTTTGTGGCGGCTTCGTTGCCAATGAGTTTCGGTTTTAAGTACAAACTTAAACCGCGCCTCAATCTTGCCGTGGAGATGACGATGGCCAAGGCCTTTGGCGACCATCTCGACGGGGCGACGATGAGCGACCTTTATGGCATCAAGAGTTCGTTCCTGAAGAATACCGACTGGTACTCAACGTTGACGCTGTCAATATCCTACGAATTTGGACCGCGTTGTGTCGTCTGTCACCGCATCGACTGACCCATCGCCGTCCTCTAAAGTTAAATCAATCAACGGCTTCCACACGAGGCTGACACATAAATAGATATGTCACAAGAAGCATTATCTGAAAGGTATAGCGAGATAGACCCTCGCCGCGTTCCGGTCCACGTTGCCATCATCATGGACGGCAACGGACGTTGGGCCAAGGCGCGAGGCATGGAGCGCTCGGCGGGACACGTCGAGGGCGTCAACACCGTGCGCCGCATCACCGAGGCCGCCTCTGAAATCGGTATCGGTTTTCTGACGCTGTATGCTTTCTCGACCGAGAACTGGAACCGTCCTCAGGCCGAGGTCGATGCCTTGATGGAACTGATTGTGATAGCAATCGAGCGAGAAACACCCGACTTGATTCGCAACAACGTGCGCCTGACAATGATTGGCGACCTAGAGCGAATGCCTGCT
>JAFLTK010000055.1 GCA_022511505.1 Muribaculaceae bacterium | reverse complement strand
TCAACCAGGTCATTCCGGGCTGGGTCGAGGCATTGCAGATGATGAAACCGGGCGCAAAATGGCGCTTGTTCATCCCCTCTGAACTCGCCTACGGCCCCAACGGCGCTCCCGGCGTTATCGGCCCCAACGCGACCCTGATTTTTGACGTAGAGTTGCTCAAAGTAAACTGATACCGAGGCTGATGAACCGCTTTACAACCCTCGCGCGACGACTCGCCGTGGCCGTTGGCTTGCTTGCCGTCGCGCTTGGCGGCAACGCCCGGGCGGCCGATGTTGCCCCCGCTCCCGCGGCCGAGGGCGACTCGCTGTCGATGGCCCTCGCTACCACGTTTGGCATCTACCTGCGCCCGTCGTTGGTCAACAGTTATGGCGAAGACGCCGCCGCGATGAAAGCCTACAGTGAAGGCGTCGCAACGGCGTTCACCACCGAGCCCTCGCGCGAACCATATTACCGCGGTGTACTCGAAGGGATGCAACTTGCCGACCGCCTCGCACGCATGCGCCAACTCGGCGTCGAGGCCAACCTGAGTGACTTCCTGACGTCGATGCGTCAATACCTTGTCAGCGGCGTCGCCCCGATGACCGACGAGGCGGCTCAGGGCATTATCAATCGCGCCATCGCCGAGGCCAGCCACCGCGCCGCCGATACCCTCTCGCTCGCCGACGAGCAGCGATTTCTCGACGCGCAGTTTGACCGCCCCGGCGTCGTCAAACTCGAGAGCGGGTTGTTGTTTGAGGTGCTCGTCGAGGGCGAAGGCGTCTACCCGACGATGGACTCCGCTGTGCTAGTCTCCTACACCGGGCGCCTCAGCGACGGGACCGTCTTTGACCATACCGACGAGCCTATCACCCTCGACGTGGCCCACGTTGTTGCCGGCATGCAGGAAGGCCTGCTGATGATGAAGCCCGGCGGCCGCTATCGCCTCTTCATCCCCTCGTGGCTCGGATATGGCCCCGAAGGCATCCCCGGCATCATCCCCGGCAACGCCGTGCTCGACTTCACCATCGACCTTATCAGCGTAGGCCAGTCTCAACTATCTGAATAAAATCAAATTAAAAACATAAACCATTCAATTTAAGTAATGAAAAAAATTTTAATCGCCGGCTTGGTAGCCATCGCCGCCACCGGCTTTAGTTCATGCGGCAACAGCGCCCAGTCGGCCGCCAACGGCCTCGGCGACTCTATCGCCACCACTCTTGGCACTCTCAACGGTAGCCAACTCAACCTCCAATATGAAATGATTCCCGAGGCCGATCGTGCTAAAATGAGCAAAGACCAGATTCTCGCCGGCATCAAATATATCATGAGCCTCGACACCGCCGACCTCGGCTACATGAGCGGACTCCAAATTGGTATGAGCATGCTCGGCAACCTCCAAAGTCTTGAGGCCCAGGGCGCAAAGATGGACTTCAAAAAAGCATACGCCGCCTTTGAAGCCGCTTTCAAAGCCGACTCCATCAACCAGACCGATATCATGATGTATCAGGCTCAGTTCCAGACAATGACAACCCGCCTGCGCGAAGAAGCCGAGGCAAAGATTGCCGCCGAGAAAGCAGCATCACCCGAGGCCAAGAAAAACGCCGAAGACGGCCGGAAATATATCGCCGAACAGAAAGCCGCCGACCCCGAAATTAAGACAACCGCCAGCGGCCTGAGTTACAAAGTCGTTCAGCCCGGCAAAGGCACGACCACTCCCACCGACGCCGACCAAGTCAAAGTACACTACGTTGGCCGCCTCGTTGACGGCACCGTCTTTGACTCATCGGTTGACCGCGGCGCCCCCGCCGTGTTCCCCGTCAACGCGCTCGTTCCCGGCTTCACCGAGGCCCTTAAGATGATGACCCCCGGCGAGAAAATGACCGTCTACATCCCCGGCGACCTCGCATACGGCGTCAACAGCCCCAGCCCCATGATTGGCCCCAACGCCACCCTCGTCTTTGACATCGAACTCATCGAAATCAACCCCGCCAACTAATTTCCCCCTGAAGATGACGCATCCCGCCTTTTGAAGCGCCTTTGCGTCATCAGCAGATACTCCATTGAAGCCCGAGACGGCACACCGCGCCACCCCGGGCTTTAACTATGTCGACCTACATATTAGTGCCAAATTTTTGCACTTGACAGTTGAACCTGCTATACTGAAATCATCGACTGAGTCAACTCAGATATTTTCTAAAATCGGGAGTATTTTGGAAAGGGTGTTGTAAAACAGATGACGGGATGGGGGCAGGTTGGATTTTTTGTTGTAACTTGCAGGGCTGTTTAATTGGCGTGGCGATCGAGACCGGTTGTGGGTAGCGATTGGGTGGCCCGGCGGATCGACGGCACGCGTTGTAATGTATTGAGCGTCAACTTTAAATCTATTGTTATGATTAATCCCCATAGATATTGTGTTATAATGTGTGGCGGCATAGGGAGCCGCTTCTGGCCGTATAGCCGAACCGACCTTCCCAAGCAGTTTATCGACTTTCTCGGTACGGGGCGCACGTTGCTACAGATGTCATACGACCGCGTGCTGGAGTTTATCCGCCCGGAGAATATTATTGTTGTGACCAACGAGCGGTATGCGGCGCTGGTTGCCGAGCAGTTGCCCGAGTTGGGGCCGGCGCAGATTCTCTGCGAGCCGGCGCGGCGCAACACGGCGCCCTGCATCGCATGGGCGGCCTACCACATCGCGGCGCTCGACCCCGAGGCGTCGATGGTAGTCACCCCGAGCGACCACCTCATCACGCGCGAGCAACTGTTTATCAACTCGTTACTGGCCGGCTTTGAGTTTGTTGAAAGCAACGACGCGTTGCTGACACTCGGCATCACGCCTACGCGCCCCGAAACGGGCTATGGCTACATCCAGGTTGGCGAGGAGGTCACGCCGGGCATCAACAAGGTGAAAACGTTCACCGAGAAACCAGACGTCGAGCTGGCGCGCGTGTTCCTCGCTTCGGGCGAATTTTTCTGGAACTCGGGCATTTTCCTTTGGCGTGCCGACGCAATTATCAAGGCGTTACGGGCCACGATGCCCGACCTTGCGCGGACGTTTGACAACGCGGCGTCAATCATGGGAACGCCGGCCGAGGAGGCGTTTATCGCCGAGAAATTCCCCGCCTGCGCGGCCATCTCAATCGACTTTGGCGTGATGGAAAAGGCCGACAACGTCTATGTCGAGCGGGTATCGTTTGGCTGGAACGACCTGGGGACGTGGAGCGCCCTCTATGAAAATTCGCCGCGAAACCGCGACGCCAACGTTGCCCACAATTGCAACGTCATCACCTACAACTCGACGGGCAACATCCTGGCCATTCGCGACACCGAGAAGCTCGTCGTGGTCGACGGCATCCACGACTACATCATTGCCGACGCCGGCGACGTTCTGCTCATCTGCCCCAAGGCCAACGAGCAGCGCATCAAGCAGATAGTCAACGACGTCCGCTCGTCCCATGGCGAAAAGTACCTATGAAGTTTCAGAGCCGGCAGGGGCGCGGCATGCCCCCCCAGATAACTGATACGACGGACGCCGTGCGTCCCTTCTACAAATCTCCCCCCCCTTTGACACTTCGGCCAATATAGACAACCCCCGCCAAAAGCGTTTGCATTTGGCGGGGTTTTCTTGCGCCGCTCATGAGTGGTTCTTTATGTCCCCATTTCAGAACATTTTCCACTTCCTGTACATTTTCGGGGTAAAACATTTCCCACTTCCTGTACATTTTCGGGGTAAAACATTTTGTACTTCTTGCCATTTTTATTATTTTTGCACTCAAAATCAAGCAGATATGGGCACAACGGTTTTTAAACGCAAAATCTATTCCAAATTAGTCCAGTGGAAGACTAAATCAGAAGGGAAAACAGCCTTGCTGATTGAAGGCGCGCGACGTATAGGCAAATCTACAATAGCCGAAGAATTTGCCAAAAATGAATATGACAGTTATTTGCTCATCGATTTCACAAAAGTCAGTAAAAACGTGATAAATCTCTTTGAAGATTTATCTGACTTGCAATATTTCTTCCTCTCGTTGCAGGCGTTAACCGGAGCAAAATTGTATCCTCGGAAGTCTTGCATCATTTTTGACGAGGTGCAATTTTGCCCTAAAGCCCGACAAGCCATTAAGCATTTGGTAAAAGATGGTAGATATGATTATATAGAAACCGGTTCTCTCATTTCAATTAAGAAAAACATAAAAGACATTCTTATACCAAGCGAAGAACGCAGGATAGAAATGTTCCCGATGGATTTCGAGGAATTTCTATGGGCTATCGGAAAGGCTACGACGTTTGACATGATAAGATATTCCTTTGAAAATATGAGGCCGCTGGGCGATGGTGTAAATAGAGAACTTCTGAGGCTTTTTCGCCTTTATATCCTTGTAGGAGGAATGCCTCAAGCAGTTTCAGAATACTTGACCGGCTCTGATTTTGAGGCGGTTGACACTGTAAAGAGGGATATTATAAATCTATATCTATCAGATTTAGAGAAGATTGACGATAAAGGTAGGGCCGCAACGATTTTGAGGTCAATCCCGGCCGAACTTGCGAGAAATACCAAGAGATACCGAGTTGGAGATGTTATTGAGAATGCAAGAATATCTCGCCTGGGTGAGATATTTGGTGATATAAGCAAGTCTATGACGGTGAATTTTGCCTACCATTCAAATGACCCAAACATTGGCCTTGCACTTCATGCTAATCCCGATAACTTCAAGATGTTTCTTGCCGATACCGGCCTTTTCATTACCTTGGGCTTTATGGAAAAAGATTTCACGGATAATGTAATTTATCGCAAACTCCTTTCCGACAAGTTACCAACCGACCTGGGATACGTTTTTGAAAATGCAGTGGCGCAGTTAATTAGAACTGCCGATCATTCCCTCTATTATTATACATTTAGAGATAGCGAAGATTCAGGGAATTATAAAATAGACTTTTTAATTAGCAGAAAAGATAAAATTTGTCCAATCGAAGTAAAGTCTTCGGGATACAAGGCTCATAAATCGCTTGATAAATTTCAAAGTAAATTCTCATCTCGCATCAATCAGCGCTATCTCCTGTATACCAAAGATATACGAAAGGATAAAGACATAATCTGTCTTCCCGTCTATATGGCCGGACTGCTGTAACGAGACAGTGGGCTGACGGGTAGGTCGAGTAACCGGGTATCGACAATCTCGCGACGGTCGACGATGGGTCCTGCGACGTCGACGAGCTATGAGATTAACCGGCTCTCGCTGTGACGAGGAACTCCTCCGGGCATCGCGGAGCGATGGAAATTTCAATAACCCCGTACAAGCGCGCAGCGCGCAGTGCGGGGTCGGCGCTCCCACCGGGAATTGTCCCGGAGGGACAATATTTAGGCCGACCGAGACTTAACAAAGCGTTGCATTTTCTTAAGGGTATAATCTCGTCCCTCCGGGACGATTTTTATAGTAGGTTGCCTACCCCGCACCGCTCGCTGCGCTCGCATGTACGGGGTTATCGAAAGGGTTGCCGCTCCGCGGCACTCAGTTCTTCCACTTAGCCATTATCTTCAGCACATTAGCATGGAAATCAATGGTATACATCAAAGCGAGTCAAGAAGTGAATGTAATTCTTCCTTTGTTTTGGCAGAAACGACGTTTCCGGTTCTGTAGGAAGCACGAGCTTCCATAAATAGTTATTTTAAGCCTATTTATAAATAAAACAAATTTGTGTACATGTTTTTGTACACAAATTTGTTTTATAACGTTTTCCGGAAGTGTTCGGCGGGGTTTACAGGTCTTCCTCGAGGATGAAGTCGTCGCCTTCGGGGAGGTCGTCGTCAAAGTCCTCGACATCGGCATCGACACCATCGGCCGCGCCCTCGACTTCAACGTCGGCTTTGGTTGACTTGGTGCTCTTCTTGGACGTCTTGGGAGCGGCATTGCGGAGCGCTTCCATGATTTTGGCCTCGAGTTCTTCGGCAAGTTCGGGATTGTCGGCAATGACGCGCTTGACGCCGTCGCGGCCTTGGCCAAGTTTCGAGCCGTTGTAACTGTACCACGAGCCGCTCTTGCTGATGATGCCCAGTTCCTCGCCCAGATCGACGATTTCGCCCGAGCGCGAGATGCCTTCGCCAAACATGATGTCAAACTCGGCGCGCTTGAAGGGGGGCGCAACCTTGTTTTTGACAACCTTCACCTTGGTCTTGCGGCCGAGGACATCCTCGCCCTGCTTGATGGTGGTGCTGGGGCGAATGTCGACGCGCACCGACGCATAGAATTTCAGCGCGTTACCGCCGGTGGTCGTTTCGGCGGGGCCAAACATCTGGCCTATCTTCTCGCGCAACTGGTTGATGAAGATGCAGCAAGTGTTGGTGCGCGAAATGTAGCCGGTCATCTTGCGCATAGCCTGTGACATCAATCGCGCCTGAAGGCCCATGTTGCGGTCGCCCATCTCGCCGTCGATTTCGTTCTTGGGAGTCAGTGCCGCCACCGAGTCGATGACAATGATGTCGATGGCCGACGAGCGAATCAACTGCTCGGCAATCTCGAGTGCCTGCTCGCCATTGTCGGGCTGAGAGATGAGCAGCGAGTTGACGTCTACGCCCAGCTTCTCGGCATAGAAGCGATCAAAAGCATGCTCGGCGTCGATGATGGCCGCGATGCCGCCGGCCTTTTGCGCCTCGGCGATAGCGTGGATGGCGAGCGTCGTTTTACCCGACGATTCCGGGCCGAAAATCTCGATGATGCGGCCGCGCGGGAAACCGCCGACGCCAAGCGCATAGTTCAACCCTATCGAGCCGGTTGGGATAACCTCGACATCCTCTACCGAGTCATCGCCAAGGGTCATAATCGAGCCATGGCCATGCTTCTTGGTGATGGCGCCCATCGCCTGAGCGAGAGCATTGAGTTTGGTCTGACGAGGGTCAACCTCAACCTTTGCGCCCTTTTTGGCAGTAGTTTTTTTCTTTTCCATATCTTGATAATTTTCTTTATTTTCTAATGATGTTGCAAAGATAACACCGATAGCGGGCAATTGTTTTACCCAGTCGTGTTAATTGATGTGAAACGGCTGAAAAATATTCATCAATGCAAAAATAGCAAAAAAATCCATCACGGCGAGCACACCCATAGAAAAAAGCAGGTATTTCGGCTCCACGTCGGTTTTGTGATGGTCCCGTGACAGAAAATTCGCCCTTAGGGTTCATTCCGTATCTTCATTAAAAAAATGTAATTTCATGATTTTAATCCAAGTTCTTTTCTCTTTCTTTTGAGGTATTCATCAAGATCAATAGCTGTACCCTTTTTTATTTCATCCTCCATTGTGTAATCAACAATTATTTCTCTTGTATGTTTTCTACCTTCATTTATAGATTTTGATGTTAAATATTGTATGTATTGATGATATTGTTCAGTTGTCAAATTATCAACATATTTCATACGTTCTTCAATCGGAAGTTCTGCAATATTTTTCATATCCATACTTACGTTAGCTTTTGTGAAATCCATAATTTTAAATTGATTGTTAATACTTTAAATATAACAAAAAAAGCTCTTTTTTATATTATTTAAACCTTGTGTCTAAACTCATTCCAAAATCAATTGAGAAACAGTATATGGTTAAAAGCCGAAATTATAATGAGGTTGCCCAATCCCGCTATTTATCGCCGTTTTTGGGGAGGGGCCATGGGTTTTGGATGAGGTTTTCACCCGAGGCCGACGGGAGCGGCTTGGCGGGGACTCCTCCAACGGTGGTGCCGGGCGCGACGTCCTTGACTACGACGGCACCGGCGCCTATCCGTGTGCCACTGCCAATCTCGACGTCGTTGACTATGCTGACCGACGGACCGACGTAGACATTGTTGCCAATCATGGCCGCGCGCTCGCGCGTGCTACCAACCGTGGTAAACTGGCCGAAGTTGACGTTGTTGCCTATAACGGCCGCGGGGTTGATTATCAGGCCCTGACAGTGCTGGATGTATAAACCATAGCCTATCAGCGTCTTAGGCGGGATAAAAAGGCCGTAGCCTTTCTTGTATCTCTTGGCCATAAGTTTGGCGAGGGGGTAGAGCCAACCCTTGCGGTGCTGGGCAAGACGGAACCAGAACGAGAAACCGATGCTGACGCGGCTGAAACCGCTGAGCCAGATGTGCAACAGGCTGTCACATCGGCCGTTATGCCGATAAGAATCTGACCGTATCAACTCGGCGCAATCGCGATAACTGCGGGGCACGGGTATCAGGACCTCCTCGCCGCAAATTTCAAACTGCCGGTAATCCATATCAATAGTCGCTGAACAGTCGCGGCTTGATGACGATGCCAACCCTGAGCGACGAGTGAAACTCCTTGTAGGCGAGCAGGCCTTCGCCGTAGCCATTATAATATTGGACAAAGAGGAACTGGTTGTCGCGCTTGAAGATGCGGTAGTTGAACTCCAGAACCGTGTTATAGTTTGGTTTCCAGCCGCGGCGCTTGGTCAGCGACACCGCAAAGCCAAAACGCTTGTTGGCCGACGTCAGCGACGTGCCCACCTCAAAGAGGCCGCAGTAGTCGAGGATGTCGCGGTTGTTCATGCCGTCGATAATCGGAATCCAGACCTTACCGTGGACAATAAAGTTGGGGTCAATCATGATGTTGCCGGCGAGCGACACGCGGTTCCACGAGCGCGAAGCGAGGCCGTCGCGGCCGTTAGACTCGTGTTCGAGAATCAGACTAACCTTGCCGATATAGCGGTTTTTGACAAAAAGGGGCTTAGTCAGGCCGATGCCCGGGTTGAAGTTGAGGTCGGTCATGGGCATCGAGTTCTCGAGCACGTTCCAAAAACATTTTTGGGTATAGAAGAGGTAGAGGTAGGTACCCCAGGGGAGGGTGCTGCGCGTAAGTCGCTGAGCAATCGATATTTGGAATTTGATATTGGTGTTTTTGACGGTAGGTTTGGGGCCGACCGACGTGCCAAAAATAAAATAGTTGTCTTTGTAGAGGCCAAAGTAGGGACCGTTGTCAAAGGCGTTGCGCACGCTGTCGCTGCTGACCGACTCGCCGCCGGCGCTGATGATTTGCGACCGGCAGGTCAGCGCCGCCGGTAACATCATGACAATAATGGCAACAATCCTCGCTATATTTCTCATTAATATATAAGTTGAGTAGTGAAAACACCCGCAAAGTTAAGAAAAAATCCCGTTAACTCAATGCCGCGCGGGCGAGTTAACACGGCAACCGCATCAAAATATTTAAAGAGTTCACTAAGATAAAATTGTTAATTTTTTAGATTGTTAGAACATGCTTAACGAGATTTTTTATTAATTCAAGACCATCGTCTTCTCCGGTTTCTCCGATTTCCGCCTGAGAAAGTGTATAAAAATAAAGACGTTTAACGTTCTTTAACGACTTGACAAGCTGTCGCCGTGAAGTTTTTCATAATTTTGCAGTTCGTAAAATATTCATTTGTGATATTTTATTCACGATGCTATTCTAAATAACTGTTAATCAATAATCTATTAAATCTATTTAGCATGTATATGAAGAAAAATTTAATTGTAAACGCCCTCGGCGTGTTGGCTCTCGGAAGCACTTTCGTGGCCTGCTCGTCAGAAGAAGGCTTGTTCTCGCCCAACGGCGATGACCTTAGCCTCGTCAGAGAGGCTAAAGTAGTTGCCTACTCGGGCGGCTACATCATGACCCCCGGTGGCACTCGCGTCATCAGCAAAGTACCCGCTCAGGGTGTTACCGCCCAGGAATGTAAAACCACTCTCATTGACCGCGCTCACGAGGAAGAAATCATTAACGAATGGCTTCCCGAGAAGAACGATAACCTCAAAGAAGACCTTCATGAGGGTTTCCTTTTCTATGCCGACGAAGACATGACGCTTGAGTTCTATCCCGTTTACTCTCAGACAAGCACCCCCAACGACCTTGGCGTGTTCTACTATGATGCCGATGGTAACTATCACGAAGTGATTGTTTGGGAAGGCATGAACCCTTGGGGCCTGACCGAAACGACATGGGGTTGGGATGAAGAGACCCAACAGTCCGTTCCCCAAGTTGCCAGCAAGGGTATTCAGATTAATGTACCCGCCGGCGTTACCTTTGGCTTCTTCTGGAATGGTAATACCAACGATGGAAAAACTCGCTACTTTAGCGACTCTTCAAAGAACGATGAGGTTTACCGCACTGACGGCAACGGCAATCGCCTACAGCCCGAAGCAACCTCTACGCTCCACGCTGTCACCTTCATCCTTGAAGGCAAGACCTACCTCGGCCTCGAGGACTGGACCGACTTTGACTTCCAGGACTGGGTGTTCACTTGCGACGTGGAACTCCACCCTGTAGACGAAATTCCCTCTAAGCCCGGAGATACCGAAACTCCCGGTGACAACGGCGATGACAACGGCGATGACAACGGTGATGACAATGGCGATGATAACGGCGATGACAACGGCGACGACAATATCGAGGAACCCCAGCCCGAGGAGCCCGGCGACGTAACTCCCACACCCGACACCCCTGCCGTTCCCCAGGGTGACGAGGTTGAAGTAAACCTCAACGGTACCGACAAGGGTGACGGCACTCTCGAATCACACCTCTCAATCCACGTTCGCGCCGCTACCGACGTCGAGATATTTATCCCCGTCCCCAGAGAGTATTACTGCGAGGCCGACGACATGGAAATCGCCATGAAGCACGACAAGACCCACATGATACACGGAGGTCCCACCGAGCTCGTTTACACCCTCAAAGACAGCGACATAACCGTCAAATTGACAATCTCTTATGAGGACGACGGCATCCGCATCACCACCGACGGCATCACTCAGGAAGCCATCGACTGGTGCTACGCAAAATGCAACGACGGCATCACTTTCGAGATCTGGAACTACTTCAACGACTCCATCGACCTCGATACTCTCAAGGAATACCTCAACCAGGCAACCATCCGATTCCTGGATAAGGAGCCCGACCAGTATATCAACGCCTTTGCCGACGATGAAGACTGCACCGTCAGCATTGTCGACGACCAGAGCGGCGACTTCAACGACCCCATTGAAGGCGAACATCTCAACGGCTCAGACAAAAACCGGATTTACACCAACAAGACACCCAAAGACGAATAATCCCGCGGGGTTAAACCTCCGCCAACAATAAGCGAGAGCTCGGCGCCGCCATCGGCACCGAGCTCTCGTTGTCTATACTTGTCGCCATTGATTTTGTCGGCCCGGGGGCGCGTATGAACCCGCCCAACCCTTTATCCTTCCGTCTCGCTTTCAGAAATATAGAAATCTCCGCTATATAATTGGTTTATCTTCTTCTCAATTTCATTAATGGAAATTGAGCCATCAGATAATCGACCTTGATTTACCAATAAATATATTCGATGCTCTGTGTCAGATAATTGTCGGAAAGTTTTAGGACCAAAAAGGTTTATCATCATTCTTTTATAAAAAATAAATCTTCGGCTCCCTTCTTTACAAGAATATTTCTTGCCTTTGATATCTTCTTCCAAGTCGGGGGCCGCAACAAAACCAAAAGAAATACGGTGATTATTCCGATAATAATTTAACATTACCTCAATGCAAGTTCTAACGATTTTCCTTGGCTCATAGTCATTTGTCAACAATGAGTATCTATTGGGGCTTTTTTCGACTCCTTTCCAATAAAATTTTAATCCATAAAACTCATCTTCAAAACCTTCTACTTCTATTATATATCTTTTGTTGCTTTTTGTAGATTTGAATGCCCATAAATCGGTAATGCGAAGGGTAGAGGGATTCACGCTTCGCATGATGAATTTTGATGGATAAAAGTCTGGGGAAGTGGTCACGGGAGCAAATAGTGATAAGTAGAAATGCGAAGTTCCTGACGTTCCTGCAAAGAAACATCTTTCAGCTTTATAGTTGAGGCTGATGAAGGCTTGCATTTCTTGGTAGCTTGGGCCTTTGTGTTCTTACGAGAAATTTTTGTCATTTTCTTTGAGATTAATAGATATTGCAAATATAGCTATTTTATCTTAATTAACCAACTTTGAAGGGCAAGCATCGCTGAAATGCCCCTTGTTGCCATTGATTTTTGTCAGCCCGGGGCGCGTGTGAACCCCAAAGGCGAAATGGCGATGAGGGTGTTTATTCGGGGGCGACGTACTGGTAGGCGCCGATGGTGAGGGCGCGGGGGATGCCATACCAGTCGACCTCGGCGGCGGCGGAGAGGGGGAAGGCGGGGTCGGCGGCCTCGATGGCGGGCGACTCGGGCTGGAGGCGGTAGTCAAAAAGATACTCGTTGCGCACGGTGTAGAACAGCGGGTCGGTGTCCCAGATGCAGTTGATGAAGTTGTCGTCGTCGGTTCCGGCGCTTTTCAGCAGACAGCGGTTGAAGGTGACGGCCGAGCCGGTCAGGTCGCCGTAACTGAGGTCGTCGCGGCCGAGTCCGTCATAGATGATGGAGTTGGAGAAGACGGCTTGCATCAGGGGCAGGCCGGAGTCGTCGGCCTCGTCGGACATGACATATTCCATTGTGACGGTCGGGCCACCGAGGGCGGCAAAGAGGTAGTAGTTGGCAAACGTGCAGTAGTTGAACGAGTAGCGGCCGCCAACGAGCCCTACGGCGCCGGCCGCGGCATCGGCAATCTCACAGCCCGTGGCGTCGATTGTCGAGTGAATTGAGGTCAGCGCGTAGGTCGCCGAGTTGCGCAGGCGGCAGTTGACCATCGTCAAGCCGGGGGTGTCGGTGACGCCGAGCGAGTCGACGAGCACGCCGCCGACGGTGTTGCGTATCCACGTGTGTTGCAGATAGTTATCGCGCGAACCGGGGTTGAACACCACGCCCTGCCACTGTGACGCCATGAGGTCAAACGATGTCGAGCCGACGACATTGTCCATGCGGTCGCCCATCATCTCGACTGGTCGTTCGACGGTGCCCAGCGACCGCAATGTGCCGTCGACGCTGAGCAGTGCCTTGTCGTGGAAATGCAGTTTGACACCTTCGGCGAGCGTCAGCGTGGCGCCGGCGCGAACCACCAGCGAGTCAAAAATCTGATAGGGCAGCGAGGCGTCGAGCGTCATGTCATGGTCAACGACCAGACCCTGTAATCGCTTGACATCCTGACCGGTAGCCGTGATGACAACGGAGCGCGTCACCCCGTTGGTGACAAAGTCGAGATGGTCCTCAACCGCGACGGGGAGCGCCTGCCCGGCCTCGGGAAGCGTAGCCTCGACAAATATGTAGATGGAATCGTTTGGGCGAATCTCGACGTTGCTGAAACGCGTCCCGGCGACACCATCGACGTTGACGCGGAACACGCCTCCGTCTCTCATCGCGATGTCACTGATGCTCATCACCTTATCGTGGCGATTGTGGACCGTGAAAGCATACGTTGGCGACGACTGGGTGGTGAACAGCGTCCCCAAGTCGAGCGTGTCGACCGAGAATGTCGGCTGGTCGGCCGGCGATGTCGAGATGCTGTCCTCAATGCACGCCGTCAGCAGCACGGGCAGCATCACCAGAATGTATATAAGTTTCTTCATCATGTTTTCCATTAACTAAAAGCCCTCGGGATGGGGCTCGTGATGCGGTTTTCCTTTATAAAAACGTGATTTTATGCCGATTATTGCATCTACCGGCCGCTTCATGCCCCGCAGATTGGCCGAAAAAGGAAATTTTTTCCTTTATTTGCTAAAATATTGGCAAATTTAGATTAAATTTGCATCAAAATTGCAGAAAATGGAGAAAGCCATCACTATATCCCAACTCGCCGAACTCGAGAAAATATCCACCGAATATTGCCGCCTTGACAACGATTACCTCCTTGCGCGCCTCGAGGGAGGCCTCAGGCGTGACCGCATCCGCTCGTCGGTCCCCATGCGGTTTGACGGCCTTACGTTCTTCCTTTGCCGCCGCGGGTCAATGACCGTCGAGATAAACCTTGAGAAACACGAGCTGAGCGACAACTCGCTGCTCGGCATCGGCCCCGACCGCATGGTCAACGTCGACCGCGTAGGCGCCGGCGACTTTGACGGTTACATCTTCTTCCTCTCACGCCACTTCCTCGAAGACACCAACATCGACCTCAACATTGTCAACGTTCAGCCCCAACTCAGCGTCGACGAGACCCCGGTCATGCCCCTTGACGTCTCAGAGGCCGAGTTTGCCGAGTCAATCCTCAAGGTCATCTACAGCAACACCACCCTCAACGACCCTCTTTATGCCCGCTCAATCGCCCGCTCGCTTGTGGCCGCCTTCTGCTACCTTATAATGCAGAAAATAGCTCGCCGCCAGAGCGTTACAACCGAATCAGAGCGGCCTCGCTCACGCCGCTTGCTCTACGCCCATGAGTTCCGCCTCCTTGTCAACAAATACCATCGCCGCGAGCGCTCGGTCGCCTTCTACGCCTCCAAGATGTTCATCTCCCCAAAATACCTCTCGCTCGTCATCAAAGAGACCACCGGACGCTCTGCGGCCGAATGGATTGACGACTACGTCATCCTCGAGGCCAAGAACATGCTACGTTTCTCGGGCATGAACATTCAGCAAATCGCCTACGAACTCAACTTCCCCAACCAGAGCGCTTTCGGCAAATACTTCAAGCATCTGACCGGCCTCTCCCCCACCGCCTACCAGCGCTCCTAACAACCTTTTTGCCCTCCCGGCCCATGTAGGTAGCAATTTCGCGAGAATTTTGTTGTTTCAAATATTATTAGTAATTTTGCGAACAACTAAATAAACCGCTATATGGCTAAAATTGAAATTACGCCCGAGCAGGAGCGGCTGGCTAAGATTGCAAAGGCGCTCGGTCATCCTACACGCGTGGCTATCGTCTGTTTTCTGGCTAAACGCGAGGAATGTTATTTTGGTGACATTGCCGACGTGCTAAACATTGCTAAACCAACTGTTTCCCAGCATCTTAAAGAATTAAAGGAAGCCGGCCTTATCCAAGGCGAGGTGATGGCGCCTAAGGTGCGCTATTGCGTTAACTGTGAGGTCTGGGAGGAGGCGCAGGCAATGTTCTCGCAGTTCTTTAACGGCTGTGCCTGCAAAACCAATAAGAATTGTTGCAAATAGAAACATCCTGAGTGTAAGATGATTAAGATAAAACATTTCCTGATATTGCTGGCCGTTTTTATCGGCTTGACGGCATGTGTCGGCGAGTCAACCGGTGTGACAACCGAGGCGCCGAGCGACGGCGTTGAGGTGCTCTATTTCCATGGGCGCCAGCGTTGCCTGACCTGCCGGGCAATCGAGAAAGAGGCAAAAGAGGTTGTCGATTCGCTGAATAACGCTGACGTTCATTTCCGCGTGATTGACATTACTGCGCCTGAGAATCAAGCGCTTGCCGATAGGTATGAAATCACATGGTCGTCGCTCGTGCTGGTCAAATATGACGATGGCAAGGAAAAGGCCGAGAACGTGACGCAGTTTGCTTTTGCCAACGCTCGCAGCAATCCCGCTCAGTTTAAGAAAGAATTGGCTGCAAAAATCAACCAAATGCTGAAATAATGGATTGGCTACAAACTTTGCTTGACAACAGCACGACACCGGCCATGGCGGCACTCCTTCTCGGGCTGATAACGGCCATTTCGCCGTGTCCGTTAGCAACCAATATTGCCGCTATCGGCTTTATTAGCAAGAATATAGAGGGCCGCAAACGCATTTTCTATAAAGGGCTGCTTTATACCGCCGGTCGCGTCTTGGCCTATACCGTTCTGGGTGTCATCCTCATCTCGATTTTGCGCGAGGGCGCCAGTGCGTTTGGCATACAGAAAGCGGTTGCCCGGTGGGGCGAACTGCTCGTTGGTCCGCTTTTGCTTGTAATCGGGGCTTTTATGCTATTCGGACATAAACTGAATTTACCGAGATTTGGCTTTAACGGCAACGGTGAGAAAATCGCCGGCAAAGGCGGTTGGGGCGCATTCCTGCTCGGCGTGCTGTTTGCCATGGCTTTTTGTCCGTCGAGCGGAGTACTTTATTTCGGGATGCTGATACCGATGTCGGTAACAGCGAGTGCCGGATGGTTGCTCCCGGTCATCTATGCCGTGGCCACGGCGTTGCCCGTCTTGATAGTTGCGTGGATATTTGCTTTCAGCGCCCGGAATATCGGCCGATTTTACGGCAAAATGCAGGCCGTTCAGCGTTGGCTCAACATAGCCGTCGCGCTGCTGTTTATCGCCGTCGGCATTTTCTATTGTATCATGATATATATGTAGGAATATGGAAATCAAAGTTTTAGGAACGGGTTGCGCAACGTGTAAAGCGTTGTTTAACACCGTTCAACAGGTTGTCAACGACCTCGGCATCGAGGCGAAGGTCGTCAAGGAAGAGGATTTGATGAAGATTATGGCCTATAACGTTTTGTCGCTCCCGGCTCTCGTAATCGACGAGAAAGTAGCGGCCAAAGGGCCCATGAACCGAAATCAAGTCATTGAAACCCTCTCAAAATACACTCAACAATAACAATAACAACAATAACAACACCAACAACAGTATAATGAAAACAATCGAAATATTTGACCCCGCAATGTGCTGCCCCACAGGCCTTTGTGGCACCAATATAGACCCAAACCTTATGCGTATAGCCGTTATCATCGACCACCTTAAAAAGAAAGGCGTCAACGTAACACGGCATAATCTTAAAGATGAGCCGCAGGTCTATGTGACCAACACTGTGGTAAACGAATTGCTCCAGTCAAAGGGCGTCGAGGCGCTCCCCATCACTCTCGTAAACGGCGAAGTTGCCGTCTCAGGTGCCTATCCGACGACCAAGCAAATGGCCGAATGGAGCGGTATAAATCTCGACTTTATCCCCATGCCCGGAAATTAGTTATGGAAAAATTCAGCCTTGACAAAATCGACCTTACCAAATACCTTTTCTTTACCGGAAAGGGTGGCGTAGGCAAGACCTCGATAGCGTGCGCCACCGCCGTCGGGCTTGCCGACCGGGGAGAGAAGATACTTCTCATCAGCACCGACCCGGCCTCTAACCTGCAAGACGTTTTCGGTCAGGAACTTGACGGTCACGGAAAGAAAATCGACCGCGTGCCGGGTCTTACCGTCGTCAACCTCAACCCCGAGGAGGCCGCGGCCGAATATCGCGAAAGCGTCGTCGCGCCCTTCCGCGGCAAACTGCCCGACAGCGTTATTGCCAATATGGAGGAACAACTCTCGGGGTCGTGCACGGTCGAAATCGCCGCTTTCAATCAGTTCTCCGACTTCATCACGGCTACCGACAAAGCCGCTGAATATGACCATATTATCTTTGACACAGCCCCTACGGGCCACACCCTGCGCATGCTTCAGCTTCCCTCGGCGTGGAGCACGTTCATCAGCCAAAGCACCCACGGCGCGTCGTGCCTCGGGCAACTCTCGGGTCTGGAGCAGAAGAAAGAGGTTTATAAACAGGCTGTTGCGACACTTGCCGACGGCACTTTGACGCGCCTTGTGCTTGTCAGCCGCCCGGACGTTGCGCCGCTCAAGGAAGCCGCCCGCTCGTCGGCCGAACTTCGCGCCCTCGGCATCAACAATCAAATTCTCGTCATCAATGCCTTGCTGACCGGGGCCGACCGGTCAGATGAACTGACTCGTCAGATGTTTGACCGCCAGCAACTTGCACTAAATGACATCCCCGAGGCGTTGAAAGCCATCCCCGCCTATTACGTCCCCTTGCGCTCCTACAATCTCTCTGACATTGACCGCGTTAGAGAAATGCTCGACAGCGACAAAGTGGCCGAAAACACCGATTATGTCGCCCCGACCGATTACGCTACTCTCGATGACCTTGTCACAGACCTTAGCGAGTCGGGCAAGCGCGTTATTTTCACCATGGGCAAGGGCGGCGTAGGCAAAACGACTATCGCCACCGAGATTGCGCGTCGGCTTGCCGCCACTGGGCAGAAAGTGCATCTGACCACCACCGACCCCGCCAATCACCTTGACTATTCGGCAACCGAAACCGCCGGAATTACCATGAGCCGCATCGACGAAGCCGAGGTGCTTGAAGCATACAAGAACGAAGTGCGCGCAAAAGCCCTGACCACTATGACTGAGGACGATATGGCCTATATCGAAGAAGATTTGCGCTCTCCGTGCACCCAGGAAATCGCCGTGTTCCGCGCCTTCGCCGACATCGTTGACAAGGCCGACGAGGAAGTGGTTGTTATCGACACCGCTCCGACGGGTCACACCCTTCTCCTGCTCGACGCCACTCAAAGCTACCACAAGGAGGTCGAGCGCACCCACGGCGACACGCCCCTCTCGGTCAAAAAACTGCTGCCGCGCCTACGCGACCCCCAAGAAACCGAGGTCGTTATCGTGACCCTCCCCGAGGCTACCCCCGTATTCGAGGCCGAGCGTCTGCAAGGCGACCTGCGCCGTGCCGGCATCAGCAACAAGTGGTGGGTCATCAATCAGTCACTATCACTGACCGATACCGCCAATCCCGTTCTCCGCGCCCGTGCCGCCGGCGAAACACGCTGGATTGACAAGGTCCGCGCGCTATCCAATAATAACCCGGTTCTGATTTCGTGGAAAGAAAAATGAAAGGAATAGGCTTTTTTGAGAAATATTTGAGCGTGTGGGTCGCGCTGTGCATCGCGGCCGGCATCGCAATCGGTTACTTCATCCCCGCGTTCCCCGCCACACTCGGCCGGTGGGAGTATGCCAACGTGTCAATCCCTATCGCCGTACTGATTTGGCTGATGATTTACCCGATGATGCTGAAGGTCGACTTCCGCAGCGTCATGAACGTGGGCCGTCGCCCCAAAGGCATCTTTATCACTTGTGTAACCAACTGGCTGATAAAGCCTTTCACGATGTTTGGCATCGCGTGGCTCTTTTTCTTTGTCATCTTCAAGCACCTTATCCCGGTTGACCTCGCCGACCAGTATCTTGCCGGCGCCGTACTGCTCGGCGCGGCCCCTTGTACGGCTATGGTATTTGTCTGGAGTTATCTCACCCGCGGCGACGCTGCCTATACGCTTGTGCAAGTTGCTGTCAATGACCTCATTATCCTCGTTGCCTTCGTGCCGATAGTCGGCTTCTTGCTCGGCATTGGAGGCGTAGCCATCCCGTGGGCCACGCTCATTCTCTCGGTCGTCCTTTTTGTCGTCATCCCACTCGCCGCCGCCATCGTCACCCGCGTTATCGTAGTCAAGCGCCGCGGCATCGACTATTTCAACAACGTGTTTGTAGGCAAATTCGGGCCGTTCACCACCGTCGGTCTCCTGCTGACACTTATCATCCTGTTCGCTTTTCAGGGCGACACCATCCTCGCCAACCCGTTGCATATCTTGCTGATAGCCGTCCCGCTCGTTTTGCAAACCGTCATCATCTTCTTTGTGGCCTACGGATGGGCACGAGCCTGGCGGTTGCCCCACGCCATCGCCGCCCCCGCCGGCATGATAGGCGCCAGCAACTTCTTTGAACTCGCCGTTGCCGTCGCCATCTCCATCTTCGGCCTCAGTTCGGGCGCCGCCCTCGCCACCGTTGTCGGCGTCCTCGTCGAAGTCCCCGTCATGCTCACCCTCGTCCACATCGCCAACTCCACCCGCCACCACTTTCCACAATAGAAATTTGTATTATAGTTTCAATTGTAGTATTTTTGTATTATGATACTGAATAGAATATCAACTGTAGAGATAGAATGGAGCAAACCTGTTCTATTGGATAATAGAACAAATTCTTGCAATTTTTGTGAGGAAGAGGGCTTGTATATTATCTCAAAAAAATACATAAGACATGGCGTAACTTGGGAGAAGTATATCTATGTCGGAGAAACGCAGAAAGGATTTGATATAAGGTTTGAACAACATTTAGATGAAAATAAACCATCTTTATGGGTATCAGAAAGAGGGAAAAATTTGTTCGTTTCGGACGCATATTGAATACACCATCATTTGTAAATGACAATAAATGGTTTCTTCTGACTTTAGAAAGTTCAATAATTCAAACAATTAAGAATTTGCCTAATGTAAAATTAGTAAATAAACGACAAATCAAACGATATTCCATATTTTACGACTGTATTATAAAAAATAAAGGATGTGCCCTATTGCCCAAATATATAAATACAAGAGATTTATACGATGTTATAGTGAACAAAGATCAGGAAAATATCGTTGGAAAAAATTTTAATTGATCTGTATTGATTTGATGCTACTGCTCTGATAGACTTTTAACAGAGGGAAGACGGAGCAAATATACATCGCGGAGCGATGACAATCTCAATAACCCCGTACATGCGAGCGCAGCGAGCTGTGCGGGGCGGGTCCTCCCTTCTGAAATCGTCCCTCCGGGACGAGATTTCGCGGCGAGAAGTTTCACAGCGTCGCTAAGTGGCTCGGTCGAGCTAAATGTTGTCCCTCCGGGACAATTCCACGTGGGGGTGTCTACCCCGCACAAGCGCGAAGCGCGCAGTGCGGGGTAAATGAAATCTCCATCGCGGAGCGATGCCACGCCGACAGGTTGATTACCGTCGCTTAACGAGGACGCACGCTCGTGCGTCCCTACTGCCAACGAAGTATCGCGTCCCATTTACCCTCTCCCCTTTCCCGTTACTTTTTGCGCGCTTTTTGCGGCGCAGCTTTTTGCGGTGTCTATTTTTCCAAATTTAATGATATAAAGAACAAAACAGGTCGATATCTCGCCGAAATGTTGTAACTTTGCAGATTGAAGTCGTTTTAACCATTTTGCTTACAATTAATGGCCAATCATAAAAGAATAATGAAAAATACGGCATTTATGGCTATGAGAATGTTATTCTCGATGGCTATAACGCTGTATACCAGCCGCGTTGTGTTGCAGCAACTTGGCGTCGACGACTTTGGTATCTACTCGGTCGTGGCAGGTCTGGCCATCATCATGTCGTTTTTCACGAGCGCGTTAACGGCTGCAATTCAGCGATATATGAATGTCGAACTGGCCGTCACGCGTGGCGACGGCATGCAGCAGGTATTCTCGGCCTCGTGGGTCTGTGTGCTGGCAATGTCGGCCATTTTCTTGTTGCTGGCCGAGGGTGCCGGCCTTTGGTTCCTAAACAACAAACTCAATATCCCGCCGGGGCGACTTGGCGACGCGCAGATTGTATTCCAGATGTCGCTGCTGATTGTCGTCGTCGAGATGCTCCGCGTGCCCTATAACTCGCTGATTATAGCCCACGAAAGGATGGCATTTTATGCCTACAACTCCATTATCGAGGTCGGCCTGAAACTCGGCGTGGCCGTCAGCCTTACCCTCATTCCCGGCAATAAGTTGCTCATTTTCATGGCGATGCTCATCGCCATAGCCGTGCTGATCAACGGCTCATTCGCCATCTATTGCCGCCATATCCTGCCCGCAATCCGTTTCCGCCTCAAGGCAAGCCGAGCCCAGATTGTCGAAATCGGCAAATTTGCCGGCTGGAACGTTTTGACCTCGCTGTCAGATATTTCCTATCAGCAAGGCTCTTCGATGATTCTTAACATCTTCTATGGCGTGGCCCTCAACGCTACCATGGGAATCACCAACCAAATCAAAACGGCAGTTTTCTCGTTCACCCGAAGTCTCCAGACGGCCGCCAACCCGCAGATTGTCCAAACCTTTGCCGCCGGACAAATCGACGAGTTCACAAAACTATTTATCAGAATATCAAAGATTTCGTTCTACAGCGTAGCCTTTCTCGGCATTCCAATCTACCTCAACGCCGATTACATCCTGTCGATATGGCTCATCGAAGTGCCCCCCATGGGCGCTATCTTTGCCAGGCTGATTATAATTTTCTGCATGATTGACTCGCTCGTCGGTCCGCTGTGGGTGACAATGCAAGCCTCCGGCAATATCGCTCGCTATCAGATAGTTGTCAGCACCATCTGGATACTTTGCCTGCCGACGACCTATCTGGCCTACAAGGCCGGGATGCCCTCCTACTCATTGCTGACCGTCATGATTGCCATCGACGCCTTCCTCATCATCATCCGCGTCAAGTTCACCGAGCATCATTGCCACGTCCCCGCCGCGGTCTATTACACCCGTGTTATCCTCAACGTGCTCGCCGTGCTCGCCGCCGCTCTCGTCCTACCGCTTGCCGTCGACCTCCTCCTCCCAATGACACCGCTTGCCACACTGCTGACAACCACCGCTCTATGGGTCGTGACCATGGCCGCCTCCATCTATTTCATCGGTCTCTCGCGCGACGAAAAAACCGCCCTCCGCGCCTTCATCGCCACCCATCTCCCCCTCCGCTAAACCCCCGCTTCCCCTCTCGTGACGAGCAGGTCTGCCGGCGATTGTTTTGGGGGTTGGTTGAAAAATTTTACAAGGGGTGAAATAAATCGGGGAGTGGCGCGTCATATTATTAGTTCAACTTGAGCGAAACTAAAGTTGAAGTTTAAAGTTTTTTAGCATCTCTTGCTGATATCCATAGGTAATAAGATGAAAAAGTTTGTCACTCTGTTGCTTCTTTGTTTAGGAATTGCGCCGGTCGTCGGTGCGTTTAATGTCACCGGCGTTGTGACCGACTCGATAGGCGAGCCGGAGGCATTTGCAACCGTTCGCGTGTATGCCGGGACCGACACCGTTCACGCGGCGGCTCTCGGTACGGCCGACGTCGACGGCCTCTTTGACCTGCCGCTGAAAGCGGCCGGGAAATATCGCGCGTTGGTAACGTCGGTGGGACGTCAGCCAATCGACACGACGTTCAGCGTCAGCGCGTCGGCACCGACCGCCAACCTTGGCCGGCTGATTGCCCGCGTCAGCGCCACCACTCTTGCCGAGGTCAGCGTAGTCGCCGCCAAGCCCCTTGTTTCCAAAGAGATAGACCGCATCGGCTATGACGTGCAGGCCGACGAGGATTCCAAGACGTTGCAACTCGACGAGATGCTCAAGCGCGTGCCGCTGGTCAGTGTCGACCCCGACGGCACTATACGCGTCAAGGGCTCGACCTCGTTCAAGGTCTACAAAAACGGACGTCCCAACAACTCGATGTCGCGCAACGCCAAGGAGATTTTCAAGGCAATACCGGCGTCGATGATTAAAAAAATAGAGGTTATCACCGACCCCGGCGCTCGCGAGGATGCCGAGGGGACGACCGCCATATTGAACATTGTGACCGTTGAAAACACGATGGTCAAAGGCGCGATGGGCAATGCCGACATTAACTGGAACACCAACTCGTCGTTCCCTAACGCGTCGCTGTGGCTGTCGAGCCAGGTTGACAAGGTAACGCTGTCGGCCTACGTGGGCTATAGCCACCTGTCGCGAGGCATGGGACGCAACGAGAGTACCTACACCCAGCGATACACCGACCTCGGCACCACACGAACGACCGAAACCGAGACGACAACTCAGGGCGACATTACATGGTTTGGGCTCGAGGGGTCGTGGGAACCCGACACCGTGAACCTCGTCACTGCCGAATTTGGCGGATATTATTACAATCTCAACACAGCCGACAATCGCCAGCTTACAACTATGACCGACGCCACCGGCGCGCTACTGTCGTCCTACACCTCGACATCTCTTCCCGGCAGCCGCAACTCCTACTTTGACATCAACGGCAGCGTCAACTATCAGCACAGCACCCGCCACCGCGGCGAGACCATCACGCTGAGCTACATGATTTCAACAACTTCCCAGCACCAGACGTCGCTGACCGCCTACAGCGACATGTTCAACATGCCGGTGCCCTACAGCGGCATCAACAACCGCTTCAAACTCAACTTCATCGAGCACACGGGCCAAGCCGACTGGGAACGACCGCTCGGCGCCGGGGTCAAACTCAACGTCGGCGGCAAGTATATCTACCGCCACAACCACTCGCTGACCCGCATCAATTACATCGACCTCAACGACTCCTACTCCAATTTCTACCATCTGACCCAGGTTGGCGCCATCTATGCCGACGCACGCTATAACTACAAGCGCTTCGGGGCCCGTGCCGGCGTCAGATATGAGTATTCGCGGCTCTCGGCCACCTATCGCGACGACAGCAACGACCCCTTTGGCAGCAACCTGAGCGACGTCGTCCCCAACGCGGCCGTGTCCTATAACCTCAACGATTGGAACACGTTCAAACTCGGCTACTCGATGCGCATCTCGCGCCCCGGCATCTCCTACCTAAACCCGGCCGTCAACGAGACGCCAACCACGGTGTCGAGCGGTAACCCCAACCTCGGGAGCGCCCACATTCAGGAACTGTCGCTCAACTACTCCTACATGACCATGAAGGTAAACCTTGACCTGACAGCCGCCTACCGCTACTCGACCAACGCTATCATCTCGGTCAACGACATCATCGGCGACGTGACCTACTCGACCTACGCCAACCAGGGCCGCAACCGCGATTTCTATCTCTCGGCATTTGCCCGCTGGAACATCACGCCGGCCGCCAACCTGTCGCTGAACGCGTCGGTGACCAACTCGCGAGAGAGCAACCCGACGCTGGGTATCAGCAACACCGGCTGGGAGGGCTGGGCGTCGCTGCGATATAGTCACAATCTGCCGTGGAAACTGAGATTGAACGTGGGGTTCAGTTCATGGCTCGGCTCGAGCGACCTCTATTCGGTTACCCACCCCGACGGTTGGAGCCGCCTCAACCACGGCATAGGGCTGCAACGCTCGTTTCTCAAAGAAGACCGTCTGACTGTCAGAGTGATGGCCAACAATCCCTTTGGACCGGCCCACACCACCTACTCGACCCGCAACGTCAACCTCGACGGCCTGGAGTCAAAAACGGTATCCCACAACCTGAGCAACCGCACTTTTGTCTTCTCGATTGGCTACCGTTTTGGCACGATGACAACGACCGTCCGCAAGGTCAACAATTCCATTACCAACAACGACCTCGACGGTCGCAAGAACTGACGCCGGCCCTGAGCGGCGCGAGGCGGTCGAGGGTCGATGGAGCCGGCAGCATGCTGTCGACAAACAGCGCTATGGCGCGAGTCATCAGCAGGTCGTCGTGACAGCCGTCGCGAGCCCCGAGCGACCCGTTTTGCTTGCGCTCGTAGGTTGCCAACTCGTTGAGAGCCATCCCGTCGCGCTCGATGTAGTCGGCCTCGCGCACAATTGAAATCAAGTGGTTGATAATCATCTGCTTGGTGCGGCGATTGGTGTGAAACCCTACGCGCGACCCTCCCGCGGTCGCGCCGGCGGCCTGGCGGCGATAGAGGTTGGTGTAGACGTGGTTGAGACGGTTGAGGATATAGGCGCCGTCGTTTTCGGTCGTGGCCGCCGTCTCGGTCTCGAGCGTGTTGCTCTCGATGACCAGCAGCGCGTTGTTATAGAACGTGGCGATGGAGGCCGCTTTCCAGGCCAGCAGGTCGTGGTCAATGTGCCCGCGCCACTGGGCGACAACCTCGGCCGGAGCATCGGCCCGTTGGCGCGCGATGACGGCGATGACCGAATAATCGGCCGAGGCCGACCGACCGCCAACGTCGACCGCCGCGATATAAGCAACCCCCTCGCGCGGCATTTCCCACACTGCAACTTCATCTTCCTGACGGTCGCTGCCGGGCGTAAACTTCACGTCGCGCGTGGCATAGCGGCCGGCGGCGCCGGCACCGGCGATGTTGCCCGTTGCAATCGGAGGCTTGACACCGGCGCGCAATCGCTCGATGTCGCCGACACGAAACAGGTTGGAACCGGTGTTGACAAACGCCTCGGTCGGGGTCGACGGATACTCGGCGCGCATAGCCTCGATGCTCGGCGCCTCGAGCCGCTTGTGGTGATACCAGTTGAGTTGCTCGAGCGTGACGGGATGGTTGGTCCAAATCTCGCGCTCGTCGGCGCTGAGCGAGCGCCACAGCGCGGCGGGGTCGTCGACCGCCAACTCGTTGAACTCGGCCAGATACCATGGTACAAATACCGGCACAAACGCGCTCTCCCCGGCCTCGGCGCGCAGCCATTCCTTGTGGAAAAAGTTGCCCACACCGTTGGCCGTGCTCTCGAGGGCGATGAGCGTGTAGGGCTGCATCGGGATGCCGCTGGTGACGGCACGCATCATGTCGACAGGTGAATGGGCCGGCCCCGAGCGCCAGAAGGCGACCTCGCTCAGATGGGCCATCGAGAAATCGTTGCCGCGTGCCGCCTCCTGACTCTCGGCGCTCGCAATGGTGACACGACAGTTGCGCTCGGTCAGCACGCGCGTGTTTTGCGACCGCTCAAAGCCCTTAAACTCCGGCGGTTTACGGTCGGCATCGAGGTAGATTTTAGGGTAATCGTCCAGCAGGCAGGAGTACATTCCGCGAATGGTCGCGGCGGTGTCCTTGACATGGGCACAGATGAGCGAATGCCAGTTATCTTTATGAACCATCTGAATCCACGCCATGTAAATCTGTATCAACGTCGAGCCGCCCCACTGCCGCGATTTGAGCAGAATGACGCGAATCGGCTTGCCGGAGCGACGTTGTTTTTCGAGCTCGGCGAGGAGCAATTTCTGGGCGCGGTTGAGTCGAAACGGCACGAGGCGCCCGGTCAGTTTGTGGCGAATCTGCACACAGCGCTCGGCCCAGAACTCAAAATCGTCGTCAAAGCGCGCCACGTCGTCGGCACGGCGCTGAACCTCAGGGCGGTAGGCGTCGCCGGCAGCCGCCCGCTCGCGCCGTCGCTTGTTTTCTTCAATCAATTCTTTTACGTCCATTTTTCAATATGGGAAAGATGACAGGTACAGAAACGGGATGGTAGATGTTGCCGGTGACGGCGAGGCGGTCGACAAGCCGCCCGTCGCTCCATAGCGACACAATCAGGTCGAGGCCGTCGCCGCCAATATTGAGCGTGAAGCGGTCGCCGCGTTTTAGTGTCATCGCCGGGAGGCGCGTCATCCAATGCACCGGGCCGGCCGGTGTCGACTCGCGCTCGCTATCGATGTTGAACGCGCCGCCGGCGGCATCTACGGCCATGGTCCACGAGTCAAAGTCGACAAATCGACAGGGCGCGATGTCGGTGCGCCAATAGAAACGGCCGCCGGGAGTCAGAACGGCGACGCGTCCGTCGGGCATTGCCAGCCATGACTCGTCAAAGTGTCGCGAATGGCCTATCGCAGTGGCATTTACGCCCCTCTCGATAGTGGTGACACGGTTACCGCTGACCGCCACAAGGTCGCCGCCGGCTATCAGGCGAAGTGCGCCCGGGACACGCGTGACGGCTTCGGGTCCCTGGACGCTGCGGCGGTCGAGGCGCTCGGTCTTGACGCGATTGCGCCCCGAATTGACCGCCAGCGAGTAGATGCCGCTCGAGGCCGTCAGATAGCAACGCGTTCGCCCGAAATCGAGGGTGCTTCCCCCGTTGACCGGCTCGACGATGGCGGTCACGGCCCCGGTAATCTCGGTCACGGCCAGAATATCGGCCGGATTGCGCGACATTGATAGAAGAACCCCGCCGGCCGAGCGTGTCGGTGTCACTTTTGCCGCCGGGACGATGAACGGCGACGAGTCGGCACGCCCGGCGATAGGTCGCAGGTCGGGGGATAGGTAGTAACTGTAGCGACCGTCGGCGGTGGCGCTCAACGGCACGTCGACGAGACCGGTCGCGGCGTTGGTGCGGATAACGGCACGCGTGGCGTGTGCGCCCGGGTAGACGATAAGCGGGCTGAAGGCCGTCGGGCAGTCAGCCGATGCCGCCACGTCATTGACAACGGTTTGACGCTCGGAACCGTCGGCAATCTCAATCATCGAGTAGCCGCGCCATGACGTCGCCTCAGTTGTCGCGGCCACGTGAAGCGGCGAAAAGACCGATGCCGGACGGCGCGTTATATCGGCCGCCACGAGGATGTCATCGAGGCGTGCAATCGTCGCCGCGCTCCAGTCCGGTCCGGCTCCCGGCAGGGGTGCCTCGACCGGCGCGTTGAGGCGGCGCAAAGCCGTGTCGCGCGCTGAGGCGTAGGTAGCGCCAAACCGCGGCGTGATGCTTATCTTCTTTTCACTCAATCGGTTGCCGGGGATTGTCGCCACCTTCATGAGCAGACCATCGAGGCGCGCCAATGCCGCCGCGATGTGTTGCCGCGTCATCTCGACGTCGCCGGCGAGCGACAGCCCGGGAAGCGACGCCCTCAGTCGGCACGCGTTGCCGCCAAAGTCGGTCAGCACGGCGTCACACACTCCACCGGGCTTGACGGGCGTCAGCGGCGGCGTCATCAGCACGTCGACGTGGTCAATCTTGGTTCGCATCAGATCGGCAGTCGCCGTCGTCGGGATATTCAGCGTCACCGACAGCGCGTTTATCCCCATCCATGCCCCGCCAACGGTGACGCGCCCGGTCTCGTCGACCGTCGCCTCGGCCGTGAAAATCGGATTTGCAACCCCCTCGCCGGGGTCGCACAGCAACACCGGCGCCGTCCGCGCCAGAAACAGGTCGTTTGGCCCATAGACCTCACACACCGCGATAACCGTCCCGGGCAGATACCCCGAAGCCATCGCTTCCTCGGCCAAGCGCTCAAACGCGCGGTCCAAAGTCGTCGAGATGGTGCGTGTGTCGCGATCGGTCACCGTCGCCTGACGCGATGAGTAACCGCCCGCGAGCGCCCCGATATCGACAAACGAGCGCAATGTCGAGGCCGGTGCCGCCGACAGAAACATATCGGGACAATCGTCAATGGAAACAATATCGACTCCCGCGCCGATAAACGCCCAATGGCGCCGCCCGTCGGCGGTCATTATCAACACAGTCTCGCGCGACACCGCCACCGCCGCCGTCACCGCCGCGTCGGGCATGTTGGACACCAAAACCGGCTTACCGTCAGGCCGTTCCACGACCAAGCGCCCCGCCTCGTTAACCCCAAAAATAATATCGTCGGCCACCGTTGCCAGCACCCGCGCCGACTTCAACACGCCCGTCCCCTCGACCTCACACACCGCCGTCACGCCCGTCCCCGCGCGCTCCTCGCGCACATTGACCGTCGGCGGCACCCCATCCGGCACCACCTCGCGCGACGACACCTCGACAACAACTCCCGGCATCATATCCACGCCCGTCGAGTGTATCGACTCTGCACAACGGCTCCCGAAACTTCTCGAGGAAACCACTCCCCCATTAATACTCAACCCTTGGGTGGAACCATTTCCCCCTTTGATAGTAAAACTTGTATCCATAGCAAAAAAATCAAATTCCGCCACAAAGATACCCACCCCCTACTCCCCTCCGCCCCTAACCAATTACCCCCCGCGTGCCGTTT
>JAFLTK010000024.1 GCA_022511505.1 Muribaculaceae bacterium | reverse complement strand
GTAACCGCCCCCTCCCCGATGAGCCGACTCCCTCAGGAGCCGGCTCATTTCTTTTCCCCCTTCCCTCTCCCCGAGACCTGAGACAAATCCCCTAAACAAAGGCTCAGTAAATGTTAGGTTTTTTGGGGAGTTTGAATTTAAATTGGTTGTCATGACTTATATGATGGGAAAGGGATGGTTTTTCAGATAGTTTTATTATCTTTGCACAAGCAATGACCGACGCTATCGGTCGTTGCTGCTTAATTTGTTAATTATTAGTTTGTTATATAGATGGAAAAGAAATTTAACCGCACGCTCATCACAACGGCATTGCCATACGCCAACGGTCCGGTTCATATTGGTCATCTCGCCGGGGTCTATGTTCCGGCCGATATTTATGCACGCTACCTTCGCCTGCGCGGCGACGACGTGCTGCTCATTGGCGGTAGCGACGAGCATGGTGTGCCTATCACCCTGCGCGCCCGCAAGGAGGGCATCACGCCTCAGGAGGTTGTTGATCGTTATCATACGATTATCAAGGACTCGATGGAGGAACTCGGTATTACCTTTGACATCTATTCGAGAACGACGTCGTCGCTCCACCACGAGACGGCATCAGAGTTCTTCCGCCGACTCTATGATACCGGCAAGTTCATCGAGAAAACGTCGCTGCAGCCCTACGACGAGCATGCCGGCGAATTTCTGGCCGACCGCTATGTAGTTGGCACCTGTCCCCACTGTGGCAGCGACCGCGCCTATGGCGACCAGTGTGAGGCCTGCGGCACTTCGCTCAACGCTACCGACCTTATCAACCCGCGCTCGGCGCTGACCGACGCGCCGGTGACCATGCGCGAGACTTCCCACTGGTTCCTGCCTCTTGACCAATATGAGGAGGCCCTGAAGAAGTGGATTCTCGACGGACACAAGGAGTGGAAGACCAACGTCTACGGCCAGTGTAAGTCTTGGCTCGACCTGGGGTTGCAACCGCGCGCTGTGTCGCGTGACCTCAAGTGGGGCGTGCCCGTCCCGGTCGAGGGTGCCGAAGGCAAGGTGCTTTACGTGTGGTTTGACGCCCCCATCGGCTATATCTCCAACACTAAGGAGCTGCTGCCCGACATCTGGGAGCGCTATTGGAAAGACCCCGAAACCCGCATCATCAACTTCATAGGCAAGGATAACATCGTGTTCCACTGCATCGTGTTCCCGGCAATGCTGATGGCATACGGCGACAATTTCCAACTGCCCGACAATGTCCCGGCCAACGAGTTTCTCAACCTCGAGGGAGACAAAATCTCGACGTCGCGCAATTGGGCCGTGTGGCTCCACGAGTATCTGCGCGACTTCCCCGGCAAGCAGGACGTTCTGCGCTATGTCTTGACCGCCAATGCCCCCGAGACTCGCGACAACGACTTCACCTGGGCCGAGTTTCAGGCGCGCAACAATAACGAGCTCGTTGCCATCCTCGGTAACTTTGTCAACCGCGCTATGGTGCTGACCGGTAAATATTTTGACGGCACGGTTCCCGCCGCGGGCACTCTCGCCGAGGTCGATAAGGCCCTTGCCGACGCTGTCAAGGAGGTCAAGGCGGCCCTGAGCGCCAACCTCGACAACTTCCACTTCCGCGAGGCCATCAAGGACGCCATGGAACTGGCACGTCTTGGCAACAAATACCTGCAGGAAACCGAGCCGTGGAAACTGGCCAAGACCGACATGGAGCGCGTGGCCACCATCCTCAACATGGCTATCAACCTCTCGGCCAACATTGCCATCGCCATGGAGCCGTTCCTGCCCTTCATGAGCAAGCGCCTCGCCGCCATGCTTGGCATGGAGTCGATGACCTGGGAAATGCTCGGCAACATGGACATCATCCCCGCCGGCCGCCGCCTCGGCACCCCCGAGTTGCTATTTGAGAAAATCGACGACACCGCCATCCAGGCCCAACTCGACCGCCTCGCTAAAATCAAGGAACAGAACAAGATAGACTCGTTCAAGGCCGCCCCCATTCAGGAAAACGTCGACTTTGAAACATTCATGAAGGCCGACCTGCGCGTGGGCACCGTTCTCGAGTGTACTCGCGTTCCCAAGGCCGACAAACTGCTCAAATTCCTTATCGACGACGGTCTGGCAAAGCGCACAATCGTATCGGGCATCGCCAAATATTATGAGCCGGAAACGCTCGTCGGCAAGCAGGTGGTATTCATCGCCAATCTGCCGCCGCGTCGCCTGAAAGGCATCGTATCAGAGGGCATGATTCTCTCGGCCGAGAATGCCGACGGCAGCCTCGTTGTCATCTCGCCATCGGCACCTGCCACCCCCGGCGCCCAAGTGAAATAATTCTGTTGTTGATGTTGTTAATGTTTTTATTGTTGTTGATGACCTTGAACAACAATAACAGCACCGACAACATCAACAACAATAACAACAACTCTTCAATTAAACCGTTCTTGCCATGGACTCCAACGCCCAGCCCCGCCTGCTTATCATCTATACCGGTGGAACCATCGGTATGATTGAAAACCCCGAGACCGGCGCTCTGCAGCCCTTTGATTTTGACCATCTTATCGACAATGTGCCCAAGATTAAGATGCTCAAATATGACATCGACCATGTCTCGACCGAGCCGCCAATCGACTCGAGCGACATGTCGCCGCGCAACTGGCAAGACATAGCGCGAGCCATCGACGACAACTATGACGACTATGACGGCTTTGTCGTGCTCCACGGGACCGACACAATGGCCTACACCTCGTCGGCGCTGTCGTTTATGCTCAACGGCCTGGCCAAGCCGGTCATCATCACCGGCTCCCAGTTGCCCATCGGCGAGGTCAGAACCGACGGCGAGGAAAACCTCATCACCGCCCTCCAGATAGCCGCCGCGCGGCGCATCGACGGCTCGCCCATGGTGCAAGAAGTCGCCATCCTGTTTGAAAACTACCTGTGGCGCGGAAATCGTGCCACCAAAATGAGCGCCGACAACTTTAACGCCTTCAAGAGCAACAATTATCCCGCGCTCGCCAAGATAGGCCTCGGCATCCACTTCAACCTCGATGTTCTTTGGAGCGCCGACCCGACCGGCACTCTGACCGTCAACTATCGCATGGATACCAATGTGCTGTTTCTCAACCTGTTCCCCGGATTGACCGAGACCAGCCTACGCCACCTGCTCGCCACCCCCGAGTTGAAAGGCATCGTACTCAAAAGCTATGGCGCCGGCAACGCACCTACCGCCTCGTGGTTCATCAACGCCATCTCTGAAGCCATCGACCGCGGCATCGTCGTGCTTAACGTCAGCCAATGTCTCAACGGCCGCGTCAACACGCGCCGCTATGTCACCGGCGACCGCCTCGCCACCTGCGGCGTCACCTCCGGAAACGATATCACCAGCGAAGCCGCCATCACCAAAATGATGTACCTATTTGGCCTCGGCCTCGAGGCACCCGTCGTCGCCCAGGCCCTCGCCACCCCCCTCCGCGGCGAGCTCTCCTAACTCCCCGCGGCAACTTTCCGCCCTTCAGGCTCATACCCGCTTGGCAGACAAAAAGCAGTAGCGTAGGGTTGAAACTATATGGGCGAATTATAGGCTGATGGACTTTTTTGGGTCGTTTCGCGTTAAAAATGTCGTCAAAAACGGCCATTTAACACTTGAAACGCACTTTTTTGGGTCATTTCGCCTAAACGCGATGATAGCAGAAGATATAATGGCAGAAGCGGGAGCATGGATGGGGCGTCTGAATTTTGCATTTGCATAATAGTGCAAATGTTGCTACCTTTGCATGAAATGACCCCACATAACCCCATTCAACCATGAAGAAACTCTTTTTATCATTCATTGCAGCGCTCGTGGCCTTGACGGCCGCCGCTGTCGATGCCGACATTGTCGTTGCTGCCGACGGCTCGGGCGACTTTACCTCGGTTCAAGAGGCCATTAACTCGGTGCCCGACTTCCGCAAGAAGGCTCGCACCGTTATCCTCATTCGCCCCGGCGTCTACAAGGAGAAAATCATCATCCCGCCAACCAAAATCAACCTCTCGCTCATTGGCGAGGACGGTGCAGTGCTGACCTACGACGACTATGCCTCAAAACTCAACCGCTTCGGCGACGAGAAGTCGACCAGCGGCTCGGCGTCGTTCTATGTCTATGCGCCCGACTTTATCGCTGAAAATCTGACGTTTGAGAACTCGGCCGGGCGCGTCGGGCAGGCCGTTGCCGCCTTTGTGGCCGGCGACCGCGCCATCTTCCGCCGCTGCCGTTTTCTCGGCAATCAAGATACGCTCTACACCTATGGCTGCCCCTCGCGCCAATACTATGAGGACTGCTACATCGAGGGCACCGTCGACTTCATTTTCGGCAAATCTACCGCCGTGTTCAACCGCTGCACCATCCACAGCAAAGGCAAGGGCTATCTGACCGCACCGGCAACCGAGCAAGGCGCGCCATTCGGCTATGTGTTTGTCGACTGCGACCTGACTGCCGACCCCGACGTTGAAGGCGTCTACCTGTCGCGCCCGTGGCGACCCTACGCTCAGGCCGCATTCATCCGCTGCAATATGGGCGGCCACATCCTCCCCGCCGGCTGGGACAACTGGGGCCGCGAGTCCAACGAGGCCACCGTCACCTACAGCGAGTTTGATTCGCGCGGCGATGGCGCCAACCCCGCGGCACGTGTCGCCTATTCGCGTCAGCTTGACAACGCCGACGCCTTCACCCCCGCGCTCGTCCTCGCCGGCGACGACAACTGGCAACCCCTCGAGCAATAACCGCGTTCGGCGGCAAGGAGGCGGCGCTTCAGATCCACGCCCCAGCGGAAGCCGCCCGTGCCGGTTGCGCTGACAACGCGGTGGCACGGCAGTAACAGATAGTGGGCGTTGGCGCCGACGGCACGACCGACGGCACGCGATGCGCCGGGCCGTCCAATCGCCGCGGCAATGCGGCCGTATGTGGTCACTTCGCCGGGCGGAATCAGCGCCAACTGCTCCATTACTCGGCAGAAGAACTCGCTGCCTCTGACCACAACGGGCAGCCGCTCGAGTTGCACACGCGTCATCGTCGGCTCGCGTCCGGTTGCCGGGATAGCGCTCTCAATGCCCTCGGCGCTGATAGCGACCTCGATGGTGTCAACCCCCATGTCGACCGTCTCATGCCTCAAAGCAACCGACGAGCCTCGGGCAACGGCCCGGGACTCGTCGGCGTTAATAGGGTGATATAAAATCTTCATTATTCGGCAGTTGCCAGAGGCGAAGCCTGAGTGTAGGTGCGGGCGGCAAGTTCCTGGTCGAGCATGTAGCGGCCCATGCCGTTGTCGCCAATCATCTTCACCTTGTCGATGATGGTGCGGGCGCTCTCCTCCTCCTCAACCTGCTCGCTGACAAACCATGCGAGGCGGTCGCGGGTAGCATAGTCGTTCTCGGCCTCGGCAAGCGCATAGATGTTGTTAATCATTGCGGTTACCTTCTGCTCGTGCTCCAAGGTAGCCTCAAATGCGTCGAGAATCGATTTCCACTCGGTGGGAACAGAGTCGATAGCTTTCAACTCTACGCGGCCCGAGCGAGAGTGGATATAGTTGCGGAAAATCTCGGCGTGGTCGAGTTCCTCTTTCCATTGAACCTTAAACCAGTTGGCGATGCCGGCATAGCCTTCGCTCTCAAAGTAGCATGACATCGACAGATAAAGATAGGCCGACCAAATCTCGGCGTTCACTTGCGCGTTGAGCGCGTCTTGAATCTTGGATGATAACATGTGCTTAAATATTTTGTGTTGAGTTATTTACATTCAGCGCCCCGGCCGGCGGGGCATCTTTACATCCACAAAGATAACTATTTTTGTTTAAACTCGGTTAAAAATTTTGCGGTTAACAGATGATTTCCCCTTTTGGCAACAACGGTATCCCTCCGATTGTTCCGATTTCCCGCTATAGAAACCGCGGATGCGGTTTAAGATCATTAGCCCCGGGTTGGGGAGCGAGCGCAGCGAGCGACCTACCCGGGGTAGGAGTCACCCTCAGCCATCAACCCCGGAGGGCGTTGAACATCAGGCGCTTATAGTGCAACCCCTCGCGGGGTAGGTGATCGCGATGGGGCCAAGTTCCCCGGGTAGCCACGCATCGTCGCTGGCGCTCCTTGCTTGCAACCCGGGGTTATTGATCTTTATGCCCTCCGGGCAATTTTTACACCCTGGTTTCGTTAGATCGAGGAGTTGGAGCGCGTCTTTGATTTTTGTCCGCCATCGGCGGGTGTGAGCCCGAAGGGCGAATGGTGGAATGGCAGCTTGAAGAAGTCGAAACCGACGATGCCATGGTTAACCCCGGGATTCATTTTTTCGCTTATCTTGGGGCAGAGGTGATTTAATGCAATATATAGTTATAGGAGATGATGGTTTTGAAATAAGATTTTATCATGTTTCCTAAAATTTAGGACAAAAATAGCGATTTATTTCCTAAAATTTAGGAAACGCATGAAAAATTTTGCGCAACGTTACATTTTGTTAGAGCAATAAGTAAAATCTCCATATTGACTGTTAAGTGCGAGTGCCGAGATTTCAACCGATGTTTTATAGTTAAAAATTTTGTCACATTAATAAATAATAACTATCTTTGCCACCGAAAAACAGAACGACATTTAGGGTCTCGTTGCCTCTCGGGGCGAGATTCTTTATTTTTTTCTGTTTAAAAATCAACTAACGTATATTACAAAACCCGCGATATAACATTACTACCATGGCTATAACCTACATGACCAAAGAAGGTTACAAGAAAAAAATGGAAGAAATAGCATATTTGGAGTCGGTCGAGCGTCCCCGCATTTCGGCCGCCATCGCCGAGGCCCGCGATAAGGGCGACCTCAGCGAGAACTCTGAATATGATGCCGCCAAGGAAGCCCAGGGCATGCTCGAGATGAAAATCGCCCAACTCAAGGACCTGGTGGCCAACTCTCGCATCATCGACACCAGCGAACTCAACACCGAGGTCGTTCAGATTCTCAACCGCGTGACAATCAAGAACCTCGGCAACAATATGACGATGGAATACACCATCGTGGCCGACAGCGAGGCCAACCTCCGCGAGAAAAAAATCGGCTCAAGCACCCCCATCGCCCAAGGCCTTCTGGGGCACCGCGTCGGCGAGACCGTCGAAATCAAAGTTCCCGCCGGCCTGATGAAATTTGAAATCCTCAAGGTAGACTTCGACTAATCCCCCCCCTGTAAAGCAGATGGCAACAATATTTTCCAAAATAGCCGCCGGTGAGATTCCAAGTTACAAGGTAGCCGAGGACGAGCGCCACTTCGCTTTCCTCGACATCAACCCCATGACGCGCGGCCACGTGTTGTGTATCCCCCGCCGCGAGGTCGACTATATCTTTGACCTCGATGACGACGAGTTCGCCGCCCTCCACGTCTTCAGCAAGCGCGTCGCCACCGCCATGAAAAAAGCTCTCGGCTGCAAGCGCGTAGGCGTTGCCGTCCTCGGCATGGAGGTGCCCCACGCCCACATCCACCTCGTGCCCCTCAACACCGAGGCCGACATGGACTTCCGCGCCCCCAAGCTCCAGCTCGACCCCGCCGAGATGAAACAGATTGCCGACTCAATCGCCGCCGCCCTCTGATTCCGGTTTCAGAAAAAAACACCTCTCGCTGAGACATAGTAGGGCAACCATATATCTTAATTTGTCGATTTAGTGCCCGGAACGGCACCCCTTTCAATAACCCCGCACAAACAAGCAAAGCGAGTTGTGCGGGGTCTGTGTCTATCATCGGGAATTGTCCGGGAGGGACAAAGCGGTAGGTTTCAAATGCAAGATTTAAGTAAAAACGGCACGTCAAGGAGGTGTTTCCCAAACGTGCCGTTCTGAACGGGGTATTTAAAGCGGCTTACTTGACGAGTTGTTTCTTGCCGTTTATGATGTAGATGCCTGCGGGGAGGGTGGGGAGTTCGCTGCGGCTTGAAATGTTCATTCGATGGCCTTGCAGATTGTAGACAACAATGAGGCCGTCGGCATCATTGGTCTCAGTATCCCGCTCGATTTCGTCGACGCCCGACGTCGCGAGGTCATCAATAATGGTTTTGAACACCGACCATCCCGTTGCGGTGGCATAATCACCCTTACAGCCAACGGGCACATGGAGCACGGCATCTGATGGAATTGCATTAAACACGTTGTTGTCGCCACAGACAGGAGGATTAGTTGCATAAGAGTTTACAGTTGTGAGGCAGGTGCAAAAGGCAAAAGCCCAATTTCCGATTGACGTGAGGCTTTCTGGGAGAGTGATTTCGGTGAGGCTTTCGCAATGGGAAAAAGCACTGTATCCGATTGAAGTGAGGCTTTCGGGGAGAGTAATTGAGGCGAGACTGTAGCACCAGGCAAAAGCATAGTCTCCGATTGAAGTGAGGCTTTCGGGGAGAGTGATTGAGGTGAGGCTTGAACAACCGGAAAAAGCCCAGTCTCCGATTGAAGTGAGGCTTTGGGGGAGGGTGATGGAGGTGAGGCTGGTGCAAGAATCAAAAGCATTGTCCCCGATTGAAGTGAGGCTTTCGGGGAGAGTGACTGAGGCGAGGCTTGAACAACCGCAAAAAGCACAGTTTCCGATTGACGTGAGGCTTTCGGGAAGAGTGATAGAGGCGAGGCTTTCGCAATTATAAAAAGCATTGTCCCCGATTGACGTGAGGCTTTCGGGAAGAGTGATTGAGTTGAGGCTGGTGCAACCCCAAAAAGCATTGTCTCCGATTGACGTGAGGCTTTCGGGAAGAGTGATAGAGGCGAGGCAGGTGCAAAAGGCAAAAGCCCAGTTTCCGATTGAAGTGAGGCTTTCGGGGAGTGTGATTGAGGCGAGGCTTGAGCATTCGTAAAAAGCCTGGTATCCGATTGAAGTGAGACCATCGGGGAGAGAGATTGAGGTCAGGCTTAAACAATAGTAGAAAGCATAGTCTCCGATTGAAGTGACGGTATATTGACTGTCGCCATAGGTAACAGTCTTGGGAACTGTTATATTGCCTGTCGCGTACGGATTTTCCGCTACTTCACAGGTTTTGTCGGTCTTGCTGAGTATGTTGTAACTCAGACCCTTATATTCAAAGGTTTGCGCATTGGCGCATATCGCCGCAATAGCAAAGACAAGAAATGCAATAAGTTTTTTCATAGATTGGTGGTTGATAGTTATTTATTATAAGGATTGGGGCTTGTGCTGGAATTGCTTACAGTAATATCGCCTTCAATGGTTAGAGGAATGTTTTGGCCGCCGAGGTAAGATGTTGAGAGGCGAAGTGTTTTCCAGCATTTCTTTGCAGCAAATTGTGCCGACGTAAAAGCACTTGCCGCTGGAATTGACAAAATGCCTATGAGGGCAAAGAGGAGTAAAAAACTTTTCATTGTAGTAATGTATAAAGTTGATAAAATCAGTAAATTCGTCTATGTTTATAAATGGTAGACAAAAATTGCGTGGCTAAAGTACGTAAAAAGTGCCACTTTTACCCCCCCGATTGTTAAAAGGTGTTAACGAATCGTTGTTTTGTATGTTTTTGTACTTTTTTAATCAAAAAATGCCCCCAAACACCATCCCCCGGAGCGTCAAACGCCGTGACGAGGAGGTAATAATTTCAAAGACTTACACAAAAAAACGTGGACCGGACACAAAAGTATAAAAAAATTCCGGATTAAGGGCCTAATTATTCTTTTAATCACTCAAATACTCTATGGTATCGCTCCAAATACGGTAAAACATACAGATTTTTGTCGCTCTGCGATGTCGATGATTTGTGGCAACCGCATCAATTTTTGATAAATCCGATAGATATTTGGCAAAGGGTAAAATTATCGCTATATTTGCAAAATCCTGATAAAATTGATTTTAGAGGCGGTATGCCCATCATCTTGTAGAAGTGACGAGTTGGGAAACCTACTCCGGTATGCAACAAGTTGTCTTAACGGTCGCAACGTGATGCGTTGAGGCGTTCCCCCCATCAGCATGCAAAAGCAAACCATCCTCCTTCTCAAGGCGTAGCATAGCAGTCCGCGCCTCGTTTTTCAATAATGGCCTAAGGACTGTAAGGCCGGAAAAACCAAGTGATATGAAAAACTTATTAAAAGCGGTTTTGTGTTTAGCCCTCCTTGCATGCGGCACGTCTGCGGTTAACGCACAAGGCTTAGGCGGCCTCCTCAACAAAGGGAAGGACGCGGTGAAAAAAGGAGAGGCAGTTGTAACTAAAGTTTTAGGCTCTGAAAAATCGTCGGAAGAGAACGCCTCTGCTCCTGCCGGTCAAACTGTTGGCTTTTCCGGGATTACAATCTCCAATCCGGCGAGCTCTTTTATAGAGATTGAGCCGGTAGGGCTCTATGGAGTTTCAAAGAGCGAAAATTTCGGTGACGCTTACCTTGTGTTGAAGGTAAAGAATCTGATACCGAAAGATATAACCCGTTTTGGCAGCAGCGTGCAAAATCAGAAGATGATAGCCGTTGACGGTAACGGGAAAGTCTACAATATCGATGCCTCGGGCACTTATGGTTATGATACTCCCGAAGGTTTGGTGGTAAGAATCGTGTTGGACGAGCCGGGACTGATGTTTACTGATATCAAGAAAGATGTCAACATGATGCAGCAGGTGAAATTTGGTGTAACAACTGATGCCCAACACCAAGGCAACGTAACCCTCAGCAATGTACCCATATTTTGGGACCAAGTGCCCGAATGAACCGCAACCTATATGAAGCATCCCTGTTGGCAAAGAAGCCATAAGTTAGGTTGCAAAATGTTGTCTATCTTGGCATAACCAAAATCGACAACGCAACATTTTAAAGACAGCAAGCCTCTCGGGAGCGCTTTTGGCGGCATGCTTGAGAGGTTTTCTTTATTTTATGTGTCAGCGTGAAAAGCAATGGATGAGGAGAAATCGAAATTTCTCAAATGCAAAGTTTGAGAAGAATTTTTTCAGAAAAAAGCAAAAAAATCGCCTCCCCCTCTTGCATATCTGAAAAATACATACTAATTTTGCACCGCAATAGCAAAAACACCCGCTTCAGTAGCTCAGTTGGTTAGAGCACCTGACTGTTAATCAGGGGGTCG
>JAFLTK010000023.1 GCA_022511505.1 Muribaculaceae bacterium | reverse complement strand
AACGAAGCCATAAATATACGCTAATGGAATTAGTGGATTGATAGTGCATATTCCACGTTCCCGGGTCATAATTTTCTTTTATTTCAGTTGACTTTGAAATAAAATCGGCAACTCGATTTTCTATTGACACAGTTTCATCGTAGAGCGATACAAACATTCGTCTAACAGCTTCGGGATCAGCTTTAGCCATATTGATAATCATTCTGCGAGGAAAAGAGTTCTGCGACCCCAAAAGATTGTCTGATTTGGAGAGCGATTTCTCAAGCATTACGGGAAAATCGGTAGCGTTGATGTCCCAATTATCTTGAAACCATTTAACCGCTTGCCATTTATATTTCTCGTCATTCTTAACCTTTCCATTTTCCACTACATAGAAATAATTATCGAAGTCTTTTATATAGGATTCAATTGCCTCATTGATGACAAATTCTTCCAATGCTTCGACAAGCTCTTTTCTGAGCTGCCACTCAAACTGAGGGCTACCGTCAACCATTATAGTTTTACCTGCACCCATCGGTATAGGCCACAGACGCGGACTATCGGCTGTATCGTCGACTATTTCAAAATCATCAAACAATTTACTGACAGCCTTGCCAAAATGTGAAATACAGACATTATACGTTCCGCTTGGAAATCCGTATTCCTTTTCACATTTAGCGCAGGTTGCCTTGTGTTCAGGCATGAAATAGAAGGACAATAGCACTTTAAGGTATTGGGCAGTCGTAACCGCTCTGTTCCTTAGAATGCTGAGCCATTGCTCTTTTGTTATAGGTACATCACACGACAAAACCCCTTTAGAGTCTTTAGTCAAATGTATTATTGTTTTATCTTGTGGCATGAAGTGTAAAATTTCAGGTCGAATATCATTAGGCGAGGAGGGTGAGCGAGTGTATTGTTAAGCGAGAGCAAATATAAATATAACTATGTGCAAAAGCAAGATACCGCTGAGTTAATAAACCTTAAAAAGTGGGCGAGCCGTCTGCTAATGTTGTTTGTCTTTGGGTGTGTCACCATAAACCCCTCGCGAGAGCTGTGACGACTTAAAACAAGCGAGAGACGCCGCCGGGGATGTCTCTCGCTGTGTAAAGCCCACATCAAAGGATGTGATGAAACTCCGAAAAACAGGATTTGAGTGCTCGCCGAACTTTGTAATCCTCCGGGACGCTGACGTCCAATCCTTGAAGAATTTGAGGCCCGCCATTATCCGGCTAAGCTTGTCTCGGTATTTCATTTATAATTGATGAGTTTCCCAGTCTACTTTGATGTGGTGTTATTTTTGACTGTCGCTGTCGATTGCTCGACCGGCGGATTGAAATCTCATTCTTTAGCGCTCTTGCTATTTCTATAACGCAAAATTAAGGACATCTGTTCAACTGACCAAATTTTTTCGCCATTTTTTATTAACACCCAATTTAGAGACATGGGTTATTGCGGATAGCCGAGGAGTTTGACAGTTGAGTTGAGGCCCGAAGGGACGGGAGTCCAGTCGGCGTAGTTGGCGGGCTTATAGTCGAGGCCAACGACGTTGATTTCTTTCATTATGCGCCAGTCAATGCCGCGACGGTCAAGGTCGGCAATGCGGTTGGCCGGAAGGTTTGTCACCTCGATGGTAATCTCGTTGTTGCCTTTCTTTAGGGCGTGGCCAATGTCGAGGCGATAGGGCACGGCCCATGCCGTACCGATATATTCGCCGTTGACAAAGACGCGCGCGCTTTCACGAACATCGCCCAGGTCGAGGACCCACGACATGTCGGCGTCTTTCTTGTCGATTTTCACCTTGGTTGTATATACGCCGGTTCCCATCGTGACGGCAGCCTCGGGAGAGAGTATCTGCCACGGAGACAAACCGTTAAGTTTGAACGTGCGGTTAACAGCCGGTGCTTCTTCCACAAACTTCAACTCCCAGCGTCCGGGTGTTAGGTCAATGACTTTTGCCGGCTTTTCATGGACCGGTTTGGGTTCGAGGCCAAGGGCCGAATGTGATGTCAGCAAAATCGTCGATTCGCCGCTGGCAAGGTTGAGGCGAACGTTCTTGCCATCGGCCTCTGCGCCGCTGATTTCACCGGTCATCGGGTTAAAGATAGCGGCATCGGTAAATTCCACCGCGAGGGGGAAAACGGTGTCGACGTCGTTGGGCGACAAATTTGCTATAAAGTAGTGATTCCCAAGCAGATTCTTGCGACGAACAGCTCTCAACCCGGGAGTAGCCTTGATCGCCTCGGGGGTTGCAAAACGGCGCATCGCTTCCTCGTCCTCGCCATAGATTACGCGGCCTTCAAACGGAGCGAGCAATTCCTTGAGTTCAGGCGAAAGTGTTGTCCCTGAGGGGATTACGATTCCCTTATAGCGAGCGCCACCTGCGGTTTCTATCTGTCCGTCGGGACGCAGTTTTGACAATGCCAGTTGGCGGTCAGAGATGTAGTCGCAGTCAAACCCTATCGAGTCAATCTTCAAGATGCTTTTGATAAACTCGGGGGCTTTGCGCTCCATCGAGTGGATGTCAAACGAAAGAAGGAGACCACCGACGCCGGGAGTGTTGCGCTGTCGCCAAAGGTCATGGATGGGGAGGTAGACAAGGAAGTCATTGTCCGGTTCACCGGCCTGTAGGAAACTTTGGCAGCGGGTGATATACTCGTTGAGGGCCGGAGCGTCGCGCCAGATGCTATTGGCCGGGCTCATGTCAATAGAGGCATAGAATCGCCAGCCGGGCCATGCGGCCTCGACCGGTGAGTAACATGTGCCATGGAAAAAGACATGGTTGACGCCACAGGTGAACATCTGGTCAAGGTCGGGCTTCATTTGGGAAAGCGATGTGCGGAAATGCTCTGTCAGCCAAGTAAATGTTTCAGATGACACCAACGGCTTACCCGCAACGTGGGCGGCCGATGAGGCATATTTCAACATAGAGACATCGCTGAAGTTGGGACGTACATGCTCGGGGTCGGTTCGCAAACCTTTGATACCGAAGTCGGTGAGTCCGAATCCCTCAATTTCGGGAATGTCGACCTCGGCATAAAGGTCAAGCAGATTGGCGGGCGAGCCGTGGGCCTGATTTCTGACCTTTGCGCCGTGGCTGTGGGCCCAGTCGGTCCACTGGCAAGTGAAGTTTTCATAGAGCAGGTCGCTGAGCGTCTCGCGATAGTCGGCAAGCACCTTGTTGCCATCGTCAACCATGCCGAGCAGTTGGGGGAAATGCTCTTCAAGTCGATAGCCGCGACGCTTGGCAAACTCGTCAAGCAGTCGCGGGGTCCAGTTGGCCTTGTAGACCTCATAACTGTCGTTGAAAAAGGTTGCCGGGAACGGCGCGCCCGAGGCGGCAAACGCGCTGTCAAAGCGCTCCAGATAATGGCGCACGGCCTCGCGGTCAAAGTGGTCAACAACAAGGCCTTCGCCACCGGGAGCGGCGCGCTTTACCTTCTGCATCGTCGGTGCAATGTAGAGCGCAATCACCAGCGTGCTGTCGGGCGACGACGTTGGGTAAAATTGAACCGTCTGCAATCGCGCGTGCTCGCGGTCCTTTCCCGTTACCTGAGGCACAAATGCCTGTAAATCTTCAGGTTTTCCGTTTACTATTGTGTCAACAAAGACAGCCTTGCATGCAGCGCGGGCGATGTCGATTGTCGGACCGCCAAAAGGCCAACCCGTGCCGTTGTTCATGTCGACCTCCATACCTCGCGACGATGCAACCTCAACCACATCTTTATAAGCATCCATCCATCGGGGCGACAGATAGTCGATGTCGGCCGTTTCGTTGCCTTGAACACCATAGATGGGCGTAATCTCGACCGTCTTAATACCAATATCGGCAAGGTTATTGAGATTGAACTCAATACCTTGCCGATTGACTGCCGAGCCGGGCCACCACCACCGGGTCCCCGGCCCGGCCTCGGTGTTAACCGAGGGCCAGGCGAGGCTCGTTGCTTTTTCTTTCTTTAGTAATTTATAGTACTCGGTTGCTCCAAGCAGGAAGCATCCTGTGCCATAGTCTTCAAAGTCGGGCATGCTGGTGAATGTCACAGGCTGACCGGCCGACGGGTCTTTGCCAGTACCCTGATTGTAGCCAAGGAAACCGTTGGGATGCACACACTTTTCAAGCGCTACCCAAGCCTTATCGACAATGGGGCGATATTTCACCGGGTCAAGATAGCCCTTGTCGATGCCCCAGCACATTCCATAGAGGAAAAGCGCCGTTCCGGTCATCTCGGGACCGCCGTAGGTCACGGGCGAAACGAGGCTCACGTTCCAGTAGCCGTCTTCACGCTGGCAACCGGCCAAGCCTTCGCTCATAGCCATGAAATCCTTCAGAAGATACTGATAATAAGGGTCTTCGGGCGTAAGGTCGTTCATCACACGCACAAGCGCAGCATAAACCCAGCCGTTTCCGCGGCTCCAATAGCAATGGTTGCCATCCTTCTCCTGATAGGGCGGAACATAGTCCTTGTCGCGCCACCAGAGGCCGTCGACAGTGTTAAACAGGCCGCCTCCACAGGTGTCACGGCTCCATTTATAGGAGTTGATGGCATAATCCATATAGCGGCGGTCGCCGGTAATCTTATAATACTTGCTATAGACGGGCATCGCCATCTGTATAGCATCAATCCATGTCCAGTAGTCACAACGACCCGAGTTAATCTGATTGTCGAGGTTGCGGCCTACGTTTACCATGCAAGTAGTGTCGCCGAGCACCATATATCGGTCGAGGTAGGTCTGGGCACAACACTGATCGTCGGCATGGGTAGTGGTGATGCCATAGCGGGGGGTCCACTCGTGGAAATTGGCCCAACGGTCGGTATAGTCCAGATAACGTTGCTCGGGAGCGACTTCGTTAAGCGCCATCAGTCCCTCATAATAGACCGCGCGTGTCCACAAGTTGCTCGGACGGATGCGTTTAACATTAGTAGGCTCGGTTGGGTCGGCATACTTCTCCATGAAGTAATTATTGGTCTTAACGGCCGCTTCCAGGACGTTAGATTGCGCCACCGCAACTGTCGGAGCCACCAATAAAAGCAATGATGAGAACAGTTTAAACATGGTGATTTGGGGTAATTGGAATCTAATGAAACAATAGATAACGGGGAAATATTCGCGAATTTAGCAATAATTTCCCAATCCACCAAATCTGCACCCCAATTTCTTCCAAAACCACCCGCATAAACCATCCACACTAAAAAGCCCGCGAGGCATCTATCTGAGGAATCGGAATTATTGGAGGAATCGGATAGCAAGTTTGTCCCATTTTGATGAAACCGAGTAAAATGAAAGCGAGGCGGGTGGTGCCGTCTCGCTTTCGTGGAATATAAGTGAAAGTTAGTGGAAGTTGTTAGTTCTGGGGAGCGTTGGCGTTGGGCTGGGCGGGAGTTTGCTGAGGGCGTGCGCCGCGCTGCATGCGGTTGCCTTTGCCTTTGTTCTGACCTTTGGCCATATCTTTGCCGTGGCCTTTTTTGCCTTTCTTGCCGGCTTTGACCTTACGGTCGCCCATGCCTTTCTTGGCTTGTTTGTTGACAGCCGATTTCTCGGTGGCGATGTTTTCGAGATATTGGACATACTGCTCGGGGGTCAGGATGGCCTTGATTTGCTCGAGGTAGGCCTTGCGAGCGGCTTTACGGTCGGCCTTTGCGGCCTCCTTCTTTGCCTTGCGGGCTTCTTTATCTTGGGTTGCCTTGGCAGTGCGCTCGGCCTTGCGAGTCTCCTGAAGTTGCTTGAGTTGAGCCTTCTGGGCGTCGGTCAAATTCAGACCCTCGAAGGGGTTGATGCCTTGGGCAACTTTCTTGGTGCCACCGTCGGGGGTGCAGCATTGGGCGGTTGCGTTTTTATCGATAGCCTTGGGAGCGTTGTCGGCGAGGGTGGGGAGAGCTACGAATGCCATAGCGGCGAGGGCGATGCTGAAAATTTTCTTCTTCATAATCTTTAGGTTTTTAGAGGGGGGATTAGTTTTTTGTTTTCATTTGTCTGTTTGACATGCGTCCGGCAAAAAAGATTAATCACCCGGTATCATTTAACAGAGTTTTAACTCATTGTATCCCACCCTCTTAAAATTTCCTAAAAATCGCCCTGTCTGATTAAACTTTTAGTAGATACAGTCGTCAAGTGCCTCTTCAATGGCTTTGCGGTCCATGTTGCGGCCAATAATGACGAGTTTAATCATGCGGTCGCCATACTTGGGGTCCCAGTCGCGGGCGAGCCCCGGCTCGGTTGCCATCAGTCGGGCGAGTTCCTCCTCGGGGGCCGTTGCGAGCCACAATCCGGCTTGCATCAGTTTCTTCTGTCGGCCTGCTTGTTCAAAGAGATAGGACATGTCGTCGATGTGTTTGAAGTAGACAACGCCTTTGGTGCGGATAATCTCTTTGGGCCATTTTTGGGTCACAAGATAGTCAAACTTGTTAAGGTCAAAGCCCGGGCGGCGGAAATAAACAAATGTTTGGACGCCATACTCCTCGGCTTCACCTTCGCCGTGGTGGTGATGATGGTGATGACCGTGTTCATGCTCATGTTCGTGCTCGTGTTCATGGTCGTGATGGTCATCGTCGTCATCGTCGTGGCCTTCGAGTTCGCGAACCCACGCCGCCGAAGTTGCAACCTTCTCGAAATCAAACAACCCGGTGTTGAGCAGACGCGTGATGTCGATGTCACAATAGTCGGTTTCGATAATTTCGGCTTTGGGTTGAATGGCACGGACGACGGCGCGGATGCGTGCGGCCTCCTCGGGCGTAACCTCCGAGATTTTGTTAAGCAGAATGATGTTGCAAAACTCGATTTGCTCAATAATAAGATTCTCGATGTCCTCCTCGTCGATATCCTCATTCTGTAGCGAGTCGCCACAGCCGAACTCGTCACGCAAGCGAAGTGCGTCGACAACGGTCACGATGCAATCGAGGCGCGGGACAGCTGTGCGGTGGTAAGTCTCCTCCATTTGAGGGATGGCACAGATTGTCTGGGCGATAGGGGCGGGCTCGCAGATGCCGCTGGCCTCAATGACAACATAGTCAAACTTGCCGCTGTCGGCCAATTGGGCAAGTTGCTCGACGAGGTCCATTTTCAGCGTGCAGCAGATACAACCGTTTTGCAGGGCGACAAGGTCATCGCTTTCACCGTCCTGCCCGACGATGCCACCTTTCTGAATAAGCGAAGCGTCGATATTGACCTCGCCAAGATCGTTGACAATGACGGCAAAGCGGATTCCTCGCTCGTTGGTCAAAATATGGTTAAGGAGTGTAGTTTTGCCGCTGCCCAGGTATCCCGTCAGCAACAGCACCGGTAATTGTTTCTTTGTCATTTTTTATGCATGTTTTTGTTGAAATCATTTTTTGAGAGCCATGATGGTGTTTGCAAGAAAATGAGGCTGTGCCAATTGTTACAGCCTCATTTTCACATATTATAAGATGGATTTTATTTGCCTTCGGAGATGGGGCGGTTCATCTTGCGCCACACCACAACGATATACCAAAGTACAAACGGGATTAAAATCGAGACATAACTCATCACCTCGAGGGTGAAGCGTGTCGACGAGCTATTGGCAATGGTCAGCGAGCTGGCCGGGTCAATCAACGAGCGGTAATAGGCCGTGTCGTTGTATCCGGCAATGAAGAAGAGCGACAGCACAACGAGAACAACGCCGATACCGGCAGCCCAAATGCCCTTGGTTGCATAGCGGGGCAAGAACGCGCCCATGGCGATGCCGGCGAGCACGGCAAGAACTCCGACAACAAACATCACAGCAACCCACGGCATCTCAATCAAGTTCATGAAATATTTATAAGGAACCTCGACAAAAGAGCCGTCGGCAGTCGACTGGAGCCCGCTTGAGGTCAGCAACACGGCAGCGAAAGCCAAAAAGAAGACCACAAAGATGGCACCGTTGACAAGCACGCGGCGGCGGTTAATGGCATTGAATTCCTCGTTGGTGCGAACGTTGTTGAGGAAGTAAAGCGCGGCAAGAGTGCGGGCAAGCATCAACACCGTCACGCCAAGCAGGAGATTGCGCCAGTTGGCGATAGCCTCAAGTCCGTGGGTAGGTGCCCAGCGCGAGATGACGGGCGAAGCGCCGTCGAGAATATTGCCTTTTATAATGGTAAATTCGCCGCCAAAGAACAGCATCCCAACTGCCACGCCAAGCAGGATGCAACCGATTGAGCCGTTGATAAACAGGAACACGTCGTAGGTGCGTGAGCCGTAAAGGTTGCCCGGTTTGCGACGATATTCGTAGGATACGGCCTGCAGCACAAAGCTGAAAAGGATGGCCATCCACAGCCAATATGCACCGCCAAAACTTGTTGAATAGAACAGCGGGAACGAGGCAAAAAATGCGCCGCCAAAGACCACTAAAGTAGTGAAAGTCAGTTCCCATTTGAGACCGATTGAGCCGATTTCGGCATCAAGTTGTCCGGGAAAACGTTTGCGTTCAAGGAGCATCGTCTGGCCACCCTGAACAAATAGCATAAACACGAGAATGGCTCCCAAGACCGATACCAGAAGCCACCAATAGGCTTGTAATGATTGTAGTTCCATAGTTGCTTAATTGTTAGGTGACTGATAATCAGCCTTTGACCATTTCTTAATTTGTTTAACCATAATAGAAATTTCAGCGGCAAGGAGTGCGGTGAAGACGATGGCAAACAGCCAGAATGTCAACTGAACCGATGCTACCGAGACGCTTGAGATGGCGGCCTTGGTGGGCATAATGTCCTGAATAATCCAGGGTTGACGTCCAACCTCGGCAACAACCCAACCGCTCTGTGAGCAGATGTAGACAACCGGAATCATAAGCATCAGCACCCACTGCCACCAGCGGCAATCTTCGAGCCAGTCACGGCGACGATAAGCGCCCCAGAGCGAGATGAGAACAACGAGCAGGAGCAGTCCGCCGCCAAGCACCATGATGTGGAACGCGTAGAATGTCAAGCCAACCGGGGGCACGGCCTCGGTCGGGTCGTCAAAGTAACCGAAGCCAAACGAGTCATAGTTGGCTTTCAAAACAGCGTCGGCGGCAGCCATAGCGGCAGTGTCACCGGCTGCATGAGCCACGCCAAATTCACGCAAAGCATTTTGAGCGGTGCGTCCGCGGTCGATGCGCTCAGCGTATGAGACACTATGAAATTCCTGACCGTCTATTGATAGTTCGCGACCCAAGATAAGGTCATTGATACCGGGAACAAAATTGTCGGGGTTGCGGAAGTCGACGAGCATTGACAACCCTTTGGGGATAGAAATCTCCATCAAGAACGGCTTCTCGTCGTTGCCGGGTTTCTTGGCGGGATTGAGGATACCAAAAGCAACGATGCTTTGGCCGCAACTACCGTCATAAAGGCCCTCCATGGCGGCAAGTTTCATGGGCTGATATTTGGCAACCTCGACGGCGCTGCCGTGGCCGGTGCCCATGGTCAGAATGAGACCTGCGAGGGCGGTGATTCCGCCAATTTTAATCGAGTCGATGGCAACGTCGACATTTCGCTTTCTGAGGAGCAACCACGCCGACACGCCGACCACAAAGATACCGCCCAGCGCCCATGCGCTTGTGACGGTGTGCAAGAACTTATTGACAGCCATCGGCGAGAAGATGACGGCCCAGAAGTTGGCCATAACGTTGCGCATCTGAACGGGGTCAAACTCCATGCCGGCAGGATATTGCATCCAGGCGTTGGCCACCAGAATCCACAGCGCCGAGATGGTGGCGCCAATGACCGTCAGCCATGTCGAGGCAAGGTGAAAACCGCGGCTGACCTTTTTCCAGCCAAAGAACATGACGGCGATAAATGTCGCCTCCATGAAGAAAGCAAAAATACCCTCGATAGCGAGAGGAGCGCCGAAAATGTCGCCGACAAACCAACTGTAGTTACTCCAGTTGGTGCCAAACTCAAACTCGAGGATAATTCCCGTTGCTACACCGATGGCAAAGTTGATGCCGAATAGCGTCATCCAAAACTTGGTGATATTCAGCCATCTGACTGATTTAGTTCTGTAATAGATAGTCTCCATGATGGCCACAATGAGGCCAAGCCCGAGGGTCAGCGGGACAAACAACCAATGGTAGGCGGCGGTCAAAGCAAATTGCGCTCGCGACCAGTCTACTACGCCTGTTAAATCATCCATAAGCATTAATAGTTGAAATGGTTTATTGTTATTAGTGATAGTTTCTCGATTGGTATTAACGCGGCTCTACAAGCGAGGCGCGAACGGCCTCGGCACGCTCGGCGTCGGTATCATAGTCGCGCGAAAGCAGATTTGGGAAAAAGAACAGTTTCATTATCCCAAACATGAAAATCAGTTTTATGATGATGAGCAACCACAACGAGCGGCCGACCGTCATCGACCTGAAGCCGTCGATATAGAGGTCGGCGGCACGCCGCCAAAACCCCTTTATATGTTGAACGGATACAATCTCTTTTTCTGAAGTCATGGTCTAAAACTTAAGATTTCTTCAATAAATGCAAATATAAAGAAAAATTTTTATAACTTAGCAAATCATTTTAAAGAAAAATATAAATTGAAGCAATGAAACGAATTTACTCTCTGATTATCACGGCATTTGCTCTTTTAGCCTGTTCACAATTAATCAATGCCCAATATGCCCAGATAGCAAGCCGTATCCCGGGGTTAATCCAGCCGGCCCTCTCCGGTTCGCTGAACTACAAAGGTTACGTCGAGTTGTCGGGCGTAGCCGGTGTCGGGACCAACAAGGCAAACTTTGTCGGCATTTCGACTACCCAGGGCTTTCGCTATGCGTCGTGGTTCTTTATGGGCGTCGGTCTCGGAGTCGACATGGTTCGCTCCAATTCTGCTACACCGGTGGGCGGAGGTTTTCAGAGTGGACAGCGCTCGTTTACTCAGACCAAGGCCATGATTCCGGTGTTTACCGACTTCCGTTTCAACCTCGGCAACGCGTCTCGTGTCTCGGCCGTTATCGACGTCAAACTCGGTGCGTCATGGCTGCTTGGAAACAGTTATCTCTCGATGGAAACTGCCTATCTGTCGACCGCTACCCAGTTCTATATGCGACCGAGCATCGGCGTCAGAATCCCCGTCAAAAGCGAGTCAATGAAAAACGCCGTCAACGTCATGCTGACCTATCAGTTGTTGACCAACAATAACAACTACTACTATTACAACTCAGTTTCGTCGCCTACGCTTAGCGCCGTCGGCGTCACCCTCGGCTACGAATGGTAAAAGGGCAAACCCGGAGCGAAAATGTTTCGTTCCGGGCTCGCCCAAAAAGATTAGCT
>JAFLTK010000022.1 GCA_022511505.1 Muribaculaceae bacterium | reverse complement strand
CGTCATGGGAGAATATGTCGCCGTTAACAACGTCGTCTACGTTGGTTCGATAGCCGTTGGTGATATAGTAGAGGGCTTTAGCTGCGCGTAACGGGGTCTTTTTCAGGCCTTCACGATCGGGATTTTCGCCAAGTAGGCGAATAATTTCTTCGATATGGGAAGCGACAGCATTGACTGTCGACTCATCATAGTTGCAGGTCATTATTCGGCAATTATATTAACGCGGTCTTTGACAACTCTAATTTCTTTGCTGAGAGTCGGGAAAGCGGTTTTTATCTCGGCAGCGGCACCCTCGGCTTCGACGCGGGTTTTGAAGTCGCCAATGCGCAGTCGCCAATAGGGCGACGTAAACATGACGTGGGTTTGATACTGCGGGAACTTGTTGCGGATTTGGCGCGCTTTGGCATTAGCCTCGGCTTTAGCCGTTCGCGCATTGTTGTCAGAGAACACTTGGACACGATAACCGGCCATTCGGCCGCTTGCCGGCTTGTTATCGTTTTGCTTCTTTTCTTCTACCTGAATGTCAGAATTTGGCAACAATCGTTCAGCCAGCCCTGCAGGCATGACAATTTCATTTGCTCCATTTGCTGTAATGTGCTGAATGATAGAGGTTTCATCTTCGGCTTGGGAATAGGCAGACATGGGTAGCAAAAGCGTACCCATAGCAAAAACAGAAATAAATAGCCGGCTTGTTTTCATGTTTTTCTATATTAATAGACAAATATGGTCACAAAAATACAAAATTATATTTTTGTGACCAAAAAAAGTTTTAAGAGATTATTCAGAAAGCATTTACAATACCCATGAACGAGGCTGCATCAAGCGAAGCACCGCCAATCAGGCCGCCGTCGACGTTGGGTTTTGCAAAGAGAGCCGCGGCGTTTGAAGGCTTGCAACTACCGCCATAGAGGATCGAAGTGTTGTCGGCAACTTCAGTACCAAACTTGTCGGCGATGACACCGCGAATGAAGGCGTGCATCTCCTCGGCCTGGTCGTCGGTGGCAGTCTTGCCGGTCCCGATAGCCCAAACGGGTTCGTAGGCGAGAATCAGTTTACCGAAGTCTTCGGCCGAAAGGTCAAAGAGCGCTTCTTCAATCTGAGCCTTGACAACATCAAAATGAGTACCGTTTTCACGCTGCTCAAGAACCTCACCGATGCAGAAAATCGGGGTCAATTTGTTGTCGAGTGCAAGACGAACCTTGGTTTTCAGAGTCTCAGATGTCTCGCCGTAGTATTGGCGACGCTCGCTGTGGCCGAGGATGACGTAGGTAGCACCTGTTGAAGCAACCATAGGAGCAGAAACTTCGCCGGTGTAGGCACCGCTCAGGTGGTCAGCACAGTTCTCAGCACCCAGACCAAGTTTAGCGCTATCGATAACGCCGTTGATTGTTGCAAGATGGGTGAACGGAACGCAGATGACGACGTCACACTTGGGAGTTACATTTTTCAACGCCTCGTTGACTTCTTCGGCCAGTTTGACACCTTCCTGAAGGGTGGTGTTCATCTTCCAGTTGCCGGCTACAATATTCTTTCTCATACCGTTAGTATAATATACCGTGGAAATAATAGTTGATTAATTTGATTTAAGTGCCGCAAAGGTACAACTTTTATCATTTACAGCAAAATAAATTGTTTCACAAAAAGTGTAGGCGCGACGACGGTGTTGCCGTGTCGCGCCTACAATGATTTAGAAATATGAATTATACGAGGGGTATAGCACCGATGCCGGGGCGGTCGCGAGGTATCTCTACCTTGCCGTTGACTATCTTGACGCCGTCAAAGCAGTCGTTGGCAATCAGTAGGTTACCGTCGAGGTCGGCCCAGTCGACGAGGGGAGAAAGTTGTGAAGCAGCCGATATGCCACAAGATGTCTCGGTCATGCAGCCGAGCAGAATTTTCATATCGAGGGCGCGGGCAAGGGTGGCCATCTTGTATGCCTCGTGGAGGCCGGTTGTCTTCATTAGTTTGATGTTGATACCGTCATAGACGCCATGGGCACGACGCACGTCGGGAAGACGCTGCAAAAACTCGTCGGCAATCAGAGGCAGCGGCGACCGCTCGCGAAGCCAAGCGGTGTCGTCGATTTTCTCCTTGGGCATGGGTTGCTCCACAAAGAGGCAGCCGCGTTCATTCAGCCAGTGGCACATATCGAGCGCCTTCTCTCGGTCGTCCCAACCTTGGTTGGCGTCGACCACGATGGGACGGTCAGTCTTCTCGCGGATAATTTCGACAAGTTCCTTGTCGTTATCGAGTCCCATCTTGACTTTCAGCATGTTATAAGGAGCGGCTTCGTCGACTTTTTTGCGAACGACGTCGGCCTTGTCAATGCCGATTGTGAAGCAAGTGTCGGGAGCCTTGTCGGGGTTCAAGCCCCAGATTTTGTACCACGGTTGTCCCATGATTTTACCAACGAGGTCGTGCATGGCGATGTCGACCGAGGCCTTGGCGGCGCGGTCGTTGGGAGCGAGTGCATCCATGTATTCGTGGAGTTCCTCGAGGCAGAACGGTGTGTTAAACTGCGAGAGGTCCAGCGAGTTAAGATAGTTGCAGACGCTTTCAACGCTTTCGCCGAGGTAGGGAGGCATCGACGCCTCGCCGTAACCTACAATGCCGTCATATTCGATTTGAACTTGCACGCCGGGTGTTGCCGTGCGGCTATACTTTGCCAGGTTGAACGCGTGGCGAAGTTGAAGTTCGTAGGGCTTGAAAGAAAGGTTGAGTTTGCCCGAACGCGTGGTCTTGCGGGTCGGACTGTCGGCAGCCGAGATAGAGATTGGAGAAACAAGTGCTCCGATGGCCAGACCGGTGTTGATGAGAAAATTTCTACGGTCCATAGTGTATGGTGTTGTTATTGTTGTTACTGTTGTTGGTGTAGTTGTTAGAAATACCAGGGGTGGTTGATGGCGCGGGTGATACCGCGAGTGTCAAGACGAGTCTTGATGCGAGTTGACGACAGGTGGGGAGTGGTTAAGTAACCCTCGCCGTTGGGGTCGATGCTGTTTACCTTGACACGGCCCGACGAGTGGATATAGTTACCATCGCGGTCATAGATAGCAACGTGGGTGACACGGCCGGTCTTCGGGTTCCCAAAGAACAGGAGGTCACCGGGCTCAAGTTTACGCCACTGTTTGGGCGTCATTTTCTCGCCGGTTGTGGCTTGCTGGGAGGCGTCGCGCATCAGGATGATGCCGTTGGCAAGATAACTGACTTTCGCCAAGCCCGAGCAGTCAACCGACTTGGTAGAGGTTCCGCCCCAGAGGTAAGGCGTGCCGTGAAGTGAGTAGGCCATATTAAGAATCACCTCAGGGTCAAACTCTTGCGAAGCCCACTCTTCGATAGGTGTAACATATTCGGCGGCAATCCATCCCTTGCGGCCGTCGGGCAGAATGATTTCAACCATCTTCTCGCCGGTCAGTTTGCCGGCAACGATACTGCCATTGACAAGGTCAGTGACAATGTCGCGAGGACCTTGGGGATTGGGAGTTGTATAAGCATCAACTTGATCGAGGGCTGTGACCACAAGGCGGTCACCTTTGCGCCATTGGTCGAGCTGGGCAAATGTTTTTTCGGCAACCGACGACACGGGCATGTATCCGATATATCCGTCAGGTGTCTGCAAGCGATACCAGTCGCCCTCGGCTTTGCCGAAAATCTTGACCGGCATGCCCATAAGAGCCTGAGAAGCAAGTTCGGCCGCATGTGCCGGACCGGTCCTAAGACATGCAACAGGTATCATCACTTGGCCCCAAGTGTTTTGGGGGAGAAGTTCGAGGCCTGTTGTAGATGCTTTGCCTTCAAATGCGTCTTTCACAGCCTGATAGGCCACAGGGGTGTCGACAATGCCACTGATGGCAATGCCGTCAGGAGTCTCGGTTGCCTCCACTTCAAAAATGGCCTGACGGGCATCGGGGGCAACCTTCTGCTTTATATTCTTTAATGTATTGTTCGCGTCCTTGAGGGTAACGGCGCCGGCGGCTACCGAGAAGATGACAAGGGTTGTCAGCAGTAGTGATAGTTTCTTTAACATGGTGGATTAGTCTAATGGTGTATTTGATTCAATTGTCAAAGTAGAGTCCCAAAGGGGGTAGAAGAGGTTGCCTTTTGAAGTTTCGACCTCGCCGGCTTGGAAGTCAACGGTCTCGCTTCGAACAAATCGCTTTGCCGGCGAGAGTTTGCCTCCAACGCCACAGTTGGTTGCAAGACGGTAGTTGTCCTGGCCGGTTGAGTGGAAACGGGTTACAGCCTGATTGGGGTCGGCTGACATTCGGCCAAAAGAATTGTCGACCGGCACCCAGCCTACGCCTTCAAAGTATACCTCGGCCCAGTCGTGGAAATTCTTCTCACCCGGGTGAATCATCCAACCGCTTTCCCAGCGGGCGGGTACGCCGAGCGAGCGCATCAGCGAGATGTAGAGCAACGATACTTGGCCGCAATCGCCATAGCCATGGTCGAGCACATATTGCGGAATATTCTCAATTGTGCTATACTCACGAGCGCCGGCCCAAGGGTAGTGGCGATTTATGAAGTCAAAGACCATCTCGCTCTGGCGGTAGGGGTTGGTCTCGGAGCCGACTATCTCGCGGGCTAGTGCACCGAGATTGGCGATATGGACATCATCGAGCGAGGTGAATCGGCGATATAACTCGCTATTTGTGTTATATGGGCGCAAGTTGCTTTCAATATAATCGGGCGAGAAATACTGGGCGGCGACGTCGTATGAGAATGTGTAACTGAACGTCAAGTCGCTATCGGTCATCGGCGCGGCCATGTACATCGTGCGATGCACGCTCTCGTCGGGGTTGCCCGATGAAATGTAATAGTCGGGTTGAGAAGTTTTTAGCAGTTGTATGTTTGACTGGCGAACGGTCTCGAGCGGGTAGGGCATCCAGACGCGAACGCTGTCGCCGGCCAATGCTTCGTTGAACGGCACGGTCAGCGTAAATGTAATCGTCACGCGCTGGGGGTTGACCGGAGTGCCGTCGCCGGTAGAACGGCCGATATTATAGGCGGCGGTAGCACGGCGGGCGTAGGCTGCTTTAGAGCCACGTCCCGTCCATGCCTTTTGAGCGTCGCGGATTTGCGGGTCAATCAACCCCAAGTTGCGCGGTGATTTGCGGAATACACGGGTCTCGCCGTTATCCATAACGCGAGTCTCAATATATCCGGCGGCGAGACACGAGTCGATATGTGCATCTGTTATACCGGGATAGACAGACTTAATCTGGGCGCGGGCCTCGTCAAGTGTAAGCGAGAAATCGCGCTCAATGCGACCGGCAATTGCTTTTGCCGAATCGGCCTCTACCCACTGACTGTCATTGGCCGACTGCGCCGTGAAGGCTGTCAGCCCCATCATGGCTGCGAAAAATATGCAACGGGAAATACTGAAATTTTGATTAAACATTGGGTTGCTCTATGGAGAATATGTTTGAAAATCGTAAAGTTAATACATTATTTTATTATCTACAAACTTCATGCCAATAATTTTTAATAAGTTATGCCTCATTTGGCATCTTTTAGAAAAAAGAAAGCAAAAGAAACGTTGATTGGCACAATTTTTGTTAATTCAAGGTCAACAAACCTTAAGTAAAGTTTGTTAAAACAGCAAAAGAATAAAATCGATTAACCACTACATAGTTTATATAATTATGAATTTCAATAATTTCACCATCAAGTCTCAGGAGGCAATCCAGAAGGCGGTCGAGATTACCAAGTCGGCCGGCAGTCAGGCCATTGAGCCTGTCCACATCCTGAAAGGAGTCATGGCCGAGGGTGAAAGCCTTATCAAATTTATCTTTGCTAAGGTTGGCGCCAATATCGTCGTGACCGACCAGGCGATAGACCGCGAGATAGCGTCGCAGCCCAAGGTTAGCGGCGGCGAGCCTTACCTGAGCCGCACAGCTAACGACGTTCTCCAAAAAGCGCTCGACATTGCCAAGAAGCAGGGCGACGAGTATGTCACCCTCGAGGCATTGCTGATGGCAATTTTTGCCGTCAACTCTCCCGCGTCGACCATCCTAAAGGATGCCGGCCTCAGCGAGAAAGAATTGCAGGCTGCCGTCGAGGAACTGCGCAAGGGAAAGAAAGCAACCGACCAAAGCGCCGAGGATACCTATCAGGCGCTCTCAAAATATGCAATCAACCTCAACGAACGCGCCCGCAACGGCAAACTGGACCCGGTTATCGGCCGTGACGACGAGATTCGTCGTGTGCTTCAGATTCTGAGCCGTCGAACCAAAAACAACCCTATGCTTGTGGGCGAACCGGGTACAGGTAAAACCGCTATTGCCGAGGGCTTGGCTCATCGCATCGTGCGCGGCGACGTTCCTGAAAATCTGCGCAACAAGCAGATTTATTCGCTTGACATGGGCGCTCTTGTAGCAGGTGCAAAATACAAAGGCGAGTTTGAGGAACGTCTAAAAGCAATAGTCAATGAAGTCACGCAAAGCGACGGCGAGATTATCCTTTTCATCGACGAAATTCACACTCTCGTTGGTGCCGGAAAGGGCGAAGGCGCTATGGATGCCGCCAACATTTTGAAGCCGGCACTCGCTCGCGGCGAATTACGCAGTATTGGTGCAACAACACTCGACGAGTATCAGAAATATTTCGAGAAGGACAAAGCACTCGAGCGTCGTTTCCAGAAGGTTATGGTCAACGAGCCCGACGAGATGAGCGCGATCGCAATCCTCCGCGGACTCAAAGAACGATATGAAAATCACCACAAGGTGCGCATCCGTGACGAGGCGATTATCGCTGCCGTCCAACTCAGCGAGCGTTATATTACCGACCGCTTCCTTCCCGATAAAGCCATTGACCTTGTCGATGAGGCTGCCTCAAAACTTCGCCTCGAGATTGACTCCGTTCCCCAGGCTCTCGATGAAATTTCGCGTCGCATTGCTCAGAAAGAGATTGAGCGCGAGGCAATAAAACGCGAGGGCGACAAGGAGCACGTCAGCGAGATTGAAAAAGACCTTGCAGCGATGAGAGAGGAAGAGAAGGAATATATGGCAAAATGGAAGGCTGAGAAAGACCTTATCAACCGCATTCAGCAAAACAAGATAGAAATCGAGCAACTCAACTTTGATGCCGACCGTGCCGAGCGCGAAGGCGATTACGCTCGCGTAGCCGAGATTCGCTACTCCAAGATTCAGGAGAAGGAGCGTGAAAACGAGACTATCCAGGAGCAGCTGAAGATGATGCAAGGCGAGAAGGCACTCATCAAAGAAGAGGTAGATAGCGAAGATATTGCCGACGTCGTTTCACGCTGGACCGGTATACCCGTCAACAAGATGGTTCAGAGCGAGAAGGAGAAACTGCTACACCTCGAGGACGAGTTGCACAACCGCGTCGTCGGTCAGCAAGAAGCCATTAGCGCTATTGCCGATGCCGTTCGCCGTTCGCGTGCCGGTCTTAACGACCCGCGTCGTCCTATCGGCTCGTTCATCTTCCTGGGTACCACCGGTGTAGGTAAAACCGAACTTGCCAAGGCTCTTGCCGAGTATCTGTTTGACGACGAGAACATGATGACCCGAATCGATATGAGCGAATATCAGGAGAAGCACGCCGTGTCGCGACTCGTCGGAGCACCTCCGGGATACGTCGGTTATGACGAGGGCGGTCAACTGACCGAGGCCGTTCGCCGTAAACCTTATTCGGTTGTATTGTTCGATGAAATCGAGAAAGCACATCCCGATGTGTTCAATATCCTGCTCCAGGTGCTTGACGACGGTCGATTGACCGACAATAAGGGCCGCATGGTCAACTTCAAGAATACCATCATCATCATGACCTCCAATATGGGCTCAAATGTCATTCGTGACAATTTCGCCAAAATGACCAAAGAGAACCGCGAAGAGACCATTGAGAAAACCAAGGGGATGGTGATTGACATGCTGAAACAGACAATCCGTCCCGAGTTCCTCAACCGCATCGACGAGACTATCATGTTCACCCCGCTTAACGAGAAGGAGATTGAAGAAATTGTCGGCCTCCAAATCAAGGCGGTTCAGAAGATGCTGGCTGTCAACGGTGTAACTCTCGAAGTCACTCCCGCCGCGCTGAAATACTTGGCCGAAGAAGGCTATGACCCCGAGTTTGGTGCACGTCCCGTCAAGCGAGTCATCCATCGCCTCGTCCTCAACCGTCTTTCAAAAGACATCCTTGCCCAGAAGGTTGACAAAGACCATCCTATCATCATCGATGTAAAGGACGACGAACTCGTTTTCAACAACTGATTGATTATAAATTAAAAAAAACGTCTCGGCCTATTGACCGAGGCGTTTTTTAATTGCCTATAATATCAGAGATTAGGCGGGTTAGAGGGATAATGTTGCCATCGGCACTCGCGCGGTACATTGTGTCGAGATACTCGCGACGTCGTTGGGTGGGGATGACAGTCCAGGGGTGTCCGCCCGAAGCAAACATTGCATTAAGTAAAAAGTGGGAAATCAATCCGTTACCCGTTTTATATGGGTATATGAACATGAACATAAAGTGGCCAAGGACGGCACGAACGCGAGCATCGGGCTCGTTTATCAACAGGTCAAAAAAAGCGCCCATCGCCTCTTCTACAATGTCGGGCGCCGGTGGGATGTGTCGGGCGCCGGAAATGTAGATTTGTTCATGACGATAGCCAATGAGGTCAAAAAGTTGTAAATCGCCATGCGCAACAAAAGGTGCGCGAAGTTGGCGATTCCATGTGCCAAGGTCAGAAGCAACAGCCACTCCGGGGTTCTGGCCGTTCAAAATCTTAGTTATCGAAGTTTTTACAGCGTTAAACGCTTGTAAATAACCCTTTATGGCAAGAGTGGTCTCACTGTCGTCAACAATGCCTTCGTTGACTCTTTCAATTAGTTCATTGTCAACGGGATAGCCGGCTATAATTAGCGAGCAATAGACATCGTCAAGCGCGCGGGAGTCTATATCGGCAAGATAACAAGGAACGTCGGTTGATATGACGGGGACATTGCTGAAATTGGCAATAACATCATCGCGCATTGTCTTCCACATTTGTCTAAGCCTCTCGATAAAAGCCTGTTGCCCGCTTTTAACCGACTCTCGGGCAACACGTTCAGAAATCGAGTCATTCCCGACCGTAGATGACTCTAAAGCATCCACAAGCCGTGGAAGTCGCAGACCGTATCGGGATTCGACAACAACGGATGTACCTATGTCCTCTTTTATCGGTAGAATTGAATGACCGTAAGGCAAGTTGACAACATTGCCATTAGCTTTGGATGATTTTACAACAAGTTGAACCGGTAAGATCGTCTTTGCCGTATAGAAATCAATGGCCGACTCGGGGGAAAGAATCCAATCTTCGCCATAGCGCGATTCAAGATAGGCCTTGACAAAAGGCCAAAAATATGCTTGCCAGTCAGCAGAATTGTCTGATTCGCCGGGTTGAGTGGGAATATACCATCCTTTCACGACTTCACGCAACCAACCGGCTTCAAGAAGACGCATTAGATGGGTTCGCGAAAGTTGCTCAGTGCCTTTTAAAACAAGTTGGGGACACTGTTGTTGAAGTTGTTGTAGATTGTTTAGTGATTTTGCAAGTAGATTTTCGTTAGTCGCCATAGACCATATAAGGGAAAAGCGATGTTTAGCGATGTTTTATGAAATTGTCGCAAAGTTAATCGTTCTTTTTGAAAGAATGACGCTGTTTTCTTGATTTTATGCCAGTTTTGTCAACTAAAACATCTAAATTTGTAATTCAATACCATTGAAACGTTATTTTTGTAGAATGATAGACAACAAACCACCCCAAGAATTGACATCCACCTATTTCAATTCTATTATAAAGAAAGCAGTCAGCCCGGTTACTGTAGATAATCTCGACCCTGTGTTAGTATCTCGATTTGAGAATGCCGTTGAACAGGGCTTTCCCGAAGATTTTGAGCAGACAAAGGAACGCATCCACTATCTAATCCCTTATATCCTCAATTCTATCGACTGGGACGCCTACCGGCTGCCACTCGAGGGATGGCAACTCAAATATTATTATAAACGTGACCGGTTTCTTGAGGTGACGGGACTCGACTACCAAAAATTCCTTGAACACTCGGCGCTGATGGATTCTCTCGAGCAATTGAGCCTCGCCCCGGCACCTACATTTGAATTCATCCTTTTCTTGAAATACTATTATACACTCCGCTCTGACTTGCGCCATTCTCCCAACGAAATTCTCGCCTCGTTAAAGCAGGCGCTGGCAACGTCGACCGACGACGAGATTGTGATGGACGTCAAGGTTGGCAAGCGTCATTTCAAGTTTGAGAACGTCGAGTTTATCAAACGGCTCTTTAACGCGGTCGATGATGAGGCTCTAAACCTCGTGCGCTTCAACGATAGTTTTTCGGAAGGCGTCTATCGCGACAAGGTCCGCGCCCTCGATTATTACATGATTAAAACTCTTCTCGACTACCTGCCAATTAAGGTCGAGAAACGCCGAGGCAAGTTCACCCAGGCCGAGCGAAATTTCTCGCTCTCGGTGCTAAATTTCGTCGGTCGACTCGCCGGCGATGATATTGAAGGCATCTGCTCCCAAGAAAACAATGTCACGTTCGATAAACTGATGCGCGATTTCCGCGATTTGCCTATTCCTTACGCAATGGAGTTATTCCTCTGATTTACAGATAGATAATTTTGAGTAAATTTTCTGCGTTTCTCTTACTCTGTACAAACGGTCAAAGACATTGTAATTTTGCATCGTCAATCAGACGCAAAACCTTTTAAAACAAAATTACCATGTCAGATTTTATCAACAACTTCCGTGCCATCCATCACTTCATCAGTGGCATCTTCAGCAATAGCCGCGGCGAGTATACCCTGACCTTTGTTCAGGACCCCGACACTCGCTGGTACATCGATATGCCGTGGGACGGCAATCGCGCCAACCTCGAGATGGTTGCCGGTGCCGATGACTTGCTCTCCTATCTCGACACCGAGGGCAAGCACAGCGTGACGATTCACGTCGTGCCGAGCGAGACACCGCTCGAGGTAGATGACCACACCGAGTTGCGCCAGATTGATAAATCGACCTTTGGCGGCTCCCACTATGACGCCACCTCGTTTGAGGGTTTCCGCATGAAGAAAATTTGGCTTTGCCCTGTGACGCTCTGTGTGCTCGGTCGTTATCCCAAATATCTTTACATCAAGAAGATATCTTGATACCTGAATGAAAAAGAGCCGACCACAATTCGCTTTCAGCGATTGTGGTCGGCCAACTTTACTAAAGATTGTAGATTAATAAGCGAAGATAGGGTAGGCCTTCATTGTTTCGTTGACGCGCTTGCGGGTAGCGTCGATTGTGGCCTTGTCATCGGGCTTGGAGAGGACGATGTCAATCATATAGACGATTTCGGCCATCAACGGC
>JAFLTK010000021.1 GCA_022511505.1 Muribaculaceae bacterium | reverse complement strand
AACCGGCATCGGCCGCGCGTGATAGATAATAGTCTGCCTCGTCGCGATTTAAACGCTCGGGCATAAGCCACGCGGTTTCCCCAAGCCAAAAGAACGGAGTGCTGTCGGCATGACAAAGATATCGACCGTTTGGAGCAACCGTGAGGCGACCGTGAGCCCATGGTGTATCAGACTGTGCAAGCACATTCGTTACCAAAATAATGGCTAAAAATATAGTGGCGATAACTCTTGATTTCATATTCATAGAATTTTCGGTAAAATTATTAAAAAATTTTCAAATGGCAAAATCACACCGACAATAACCCTGAATAACCCTGAATTTGTTAAGTCGATAACTGTTATATCAAAGAAAATTGCTACCTTTGTTGCTTGATTTAGAGGCAATATGTGTCTCGACGTCTATTGCCGATTGTAAAACGTTGATATAAACAACATTAACCACATAATTTAAGAAATGGGCTTTTTCAAAAGACTGTTTTCAAGAGAGAAAAAAGAGACCCTCGACAAGGGACTCGAAAAAACCAAAGAGGGTTTGCTTAGCAAGATAAAGCATGCCCTGACCGGCAAGAATACCATCGATGATGATACTCTCGAGGAATTAACCGAGATTTTCATCACATCTGACGTTGGTATCGAAACCACTATGAAAATAATCGACCGCATCAAGGCTCGTGCAAGTCGCCAGAGTTATTGTGGCGTCGATGAGTTGAACAAGATGCTTTGTGAAGAAATTGTCGAAATGCTCGCTGAGAACGACAACGAGAGCGAGTTAGAGGATTTCCACATTCCGGAGGGTAAAAAGCCATACGTTATAATGGTGGTTGGTGTCAATGGCGCCGGAAAGACAACTACTATTGGCAAGATGGCAGCACAATATAAAGCCGCGGGCTACAAGGTGTTGCTCGGGGCGGCTGATACATTCCGCGCGGCTGCTATCGAGCAGTTGCAGGTGTGGGCCGAACGTGCCGGTGTTCCTTTGATTAAGCAACAGACCGGCAGTGACCCGGCTTCGGTTGCTTTTGACACACTTAAGAGTGCCGTTGCCGGCGACGTTGATGTTGTTATAATCGATACTGCGGGACGACTTCACACCAAGCGCGGCCTGATGGACGAACTCTCGAAAATAAAGCGGGTTATGCAGAAAGTTGTTCCCGATGCGCCCCACGAGGTCATGCTCGTTCTCGATGGCTCGACGGGTCAAAATGCGTTTGAGCAGGCTCGCCAGTTTGTTGCTGCCACCGACGTCAATGAACTTGCGATTACCAAACTTGACGGCACAGCCAAGGGCGGCGTTGTAATTGGCATCAGCGACCAGTTCAACATTCCGGTTAAATACATAGGTCTCGGCGAGGGCATCAACGACCTTCAGGTGTTTGACAAGCGCCAGTTTGTCGATTCATTGTTTGGCGGAAAACTTTGAAACAAAGGGTGATGAATAGTAAGCCGGCACGCGTTTTTGTCAACACTCTCGGTTGCTCTAAGAATCTGGTAGATTCAGAGCGACTGATGCGTCGTTTGGCTAACGTTGGGTTCGATGTGAATCACCAATGGATATCGACCGACGGGATGCCGGATATTGTCATCATCAACACATGTGGATTCATAGGCGACGCCAAGGAGGAGTCTATTGAGGAAATATTGTCGTGGGTTCCCTATCGACAAGAAGGCAAGATAAAGTCGCTGATTGTAATGGGTTGTCTTAGCGAGCGTTATCGCGATGAGTTGAAGATAGAGATACCAGAAGTCGACGGTTGGTATGGCAAAACAGACTGGGATAAAATCGTCGGTTTTCTGACCGATAATCGTCCCGATGTTCTTCCTTACGACCGACTTGTAACCACTCCCCCCCATCATGCCTACCTAAAGATTGCCGAGGGATGTAATCGATTTTGCGCTTTTTGTGCTATTCCATTGATTACCGGGCGCTTCCGTTCACGACCCGTTGATGAAATCATTGCTGAGGTTAAGTTGCTCGTTTCGCGTGGCGTCAAGGAATTTAATGTAATATGCCAGGAACTGACCGGCTATGGCAAGGACCTTGGCAACGGCCTGAATATTGCAACACTGGTTGATGCAATCGCCGATGTAGAGGGAGTTGAATGGATAAGGTTGCATTATGCCTACCCTGCCGATTTCCCCGAGGAATTGCTCGACGTAATGGCACGCCGAAACAACGTATGCAAATATCTTGACATTGCGCTTCAACATGTTTCAGACCCGGTGCTAAAAAACATGCGCCGTCACATTACGAGCGACGAGACGCGTCGGTTACTTAAAACTATACGTGAACGCGTTCCCGGAATCCATATTCGAACAACCTTGATGGTCGGTTTCCCCGGCGAGGGAGACGCTGAGTTTGATGAACTTAAGCAATTTGTCAAGGAACAGAAGTTTGAGCGAATGGGCGCTTTTGCCTATTGTTGTGAAGATGACACGATTGCAGCACGCGATTTCACCGATGACATCCCCGACGAGGTTAAACAGGCGCGACTCGATGAACTCATGGCTATTCAAGAGGAAATATCGCTGGAGTTGCAACAGATGAAAATAGGTCAGACGATTAAGGTCATCATCGACCGCGAAGATGACGACTGGCTTGTTGGTCGCACAGAGTTTGACTCTCCCGAGGTCGACCCCGAGGTTTTAATTGAAAAAACCGCTGAACTCAAGCCAGGAGAAATGGTCGAGGTAAAAATTACCGATGCAACGGCATTTGACCTCTTCGGTCGAGTAGATCAGATGTAATTTACAATAAAGTATCGCGATATATTATATATTATAGGTATGTGTAACGTCATTGAAAAGGAAACAGCATCCAAGATTGAACTTGCGCTCGGGCGCAGGTTGCCTTTCTTTGCCGTTGCGCAACCAGGCGAGACCTCTCTCAATTTCTATATTCAGGATTTCACCGATAATCTGACAGGCGCGCAAAAATCGATGACCTTGTCCCCTTTTGACATATCGCGTCACAGGGCCGTGACAATCAATGGCATAGCAGCAACTGTCGAGCAAATTGCCGACCTGCCTGAGATTGGCGAAAATGAGCAAAATTGCCCTAATTTATCATCAATATCACATGAAGACTATTGCTGCTCAATCGAAAGCATAGTAAAACATCTTAGCGGCAGCCCTTCGTATAGCAAAGTGGTGATATCACGGGTGATAGATGCTTCTACAACGCAAAACGTCACGAGCGTAGCCGCAAAATACTTTGAAGGCTTTGATGATACTCTCCGTTACATCTGGTACCATCCGCTGACGGGGCTTTGGCTTGGAGCGACTCCCGAGTTGCTGCTTGACGCAACCAATCCCCAAAAACTAATATCGATGTCGCTTGCAGGGACAAGACCGGCAACAGCGACGGGCGAATGGGACATCAAGAACCGACGTGAACACGATATCGTAACTCGCTTTATATCAACTGTTATGGGCGATTATTGCCGGAGCGTTATGCTTGGCGACGAGGTTGATGTCGCTTTCGGTCAAATCAAACATCTTTGCACACCGGTCTATGGCTACAATCCAAAAGAGGCCGGTGCTAACTCGCTTTTTGACCGTCTTAGCCCTACGCCCGCTGTTTCGGGCTATCCCCGCGAAACTGCAATGAAGTTAATCGACAAGTTTGAGCAACATGACAGATGTTATTATGCCGGCTATATCAGGATTGACAACAGGGCATGGGTGAATCTGCGTTGCGCGCGAGTAGAGCAAAGTGGCGACACATCTAACTATAAGATATTCAGTGGCGGAGGCATCACGGCACTCTCCTCGCCCGACGACGAGTGGCAGGAAACGAGCGCTAAGGCTAATGCCCTGTTAAAAGCAATTTCAGGGAGTTTCCCCTCATAACCAATATATGAATCTACTTTCATAAATCATTAATGACAAAAGAGATGGAAGAAAACAACAAACTGAATGAAGATAAAGAAACGGTAAATAGTAAGGCCCCCGATGAACAGACTGAAAAGGCATCGGAGGCTAAACACCACCATTGGCATGTTTGGATTATCCTGGTCGTCGCCGTGGTGCTTCTCATCATAGCATCCTTGGTGCCCTGGAACAAACTGACCAACGGCAAGGTGAAAGACTTTAATCTTCTCAGTGATGTTATAACAACAGTAACCGATAGCACCTCTACCGACGATGGAGACCCCTCGCAAAAAAAGGAGGAAATAGATCCCGAGTTGCTCAAAGCCGAGCAAGAGCAAGAGTTCCATCGCCAAACGGTTGCCGACACCAATGATACAATCATTCAAGAGGTTAAGCCCAGTCGCGTGGGCGATTTGACGCTTATTGAGGACTACACTTCGGGTAATCACGGGCTTTCGCGTTTCAAAGCCGCACTGACCTCCGGTCGCACCGCGCGCATTGCCGTTGTGGGCGACAGTTACATCGAGGGCGATATAATGTGTCAGGACCTGCGAGCCAAGATGCAGACTGCCTACGGAGGCAGCGGCGTCGGCTACATGAATATGCACAGCGATTTCCCGGGATTCCGCCGCTCGGTTAAGCAAGGTGGCAACGGCTGGAAATCATTCATGGCCAACGGCAAATGCAATTTTGACTTCATGTGGCTTGCCGAACAGTATTTTAAGCCAACCGGCAATGCAACAGCGACTTATAATGGCGTAACTGCTCTTCCTCATGCCGATAGTTGGAATTCGTCAAAGTTCCTTTTCATTGCGCCTAACAACACCACTATCAGTGTTAAGACAGGCGAGGAATGGGAAAATCACGAAATTACCGGTCAACCCGGCGTCCAGTGCATTTCGGTAAATGCACCGACGACTTCTTTTGAAGTAAAGACAGCCGACCAGCAACTTATCGCTCTGGGTGTTTGGCTCGATGGCAACGCCGGCGTCGCCGTCGACTGTATGTCGTCACGCGGATTTTCGGGAATCACACTGACAAAAATCAGCGCCGAGCTTTGCCGCCAGATGGCCGAATTTGTTGATTATGACCTGATTATACTCGAATTTGGCATTAATGCCATGAGCGCCAATCAAACCAACTATAGTGTCTATCAAAGCCGAATGGTTGACGTTATTAACCACGTTCGCAAATGCTATCCGCGTGCCGACATTCTATTGATGGGCGTAGGCGACCGCGGACAAAAGAGCGGCGGCGCTGTTCACTCAATGAAGTCTTGCCCCTACATGGTGTCGGCACAGCGAGACGCTGCCCGTCAGGCTCATTGCCTGTTCTGGGATACTCGCGAGGCTATGGGTGGCGAGGACGCTATCGTCGAATGGTCTAAAAACGGTCTTGCCAACAAAGACTATATCCACATGACCCATAAAGGTGGTGACCGTCTTGCCACCGAACTGTTTAACGCTCTCCAAGACGCACTTAAATAACACGTTTAATGATTTATAGTAACAATAATTCTCGCCTCAAATGGTGGCAACTACTGTCAATGACGGCAGTGGGATTAATGCTCGCCATATCCTCTCCCCTCGCCGCTAATCCTCTACCCGACCAAGACGACGATGAGGAGGAAGAAGAAGTAACCGAAGAACAAGTTGACGAAGACGACGTCAACGCTCGACTCTATCCGGTTATAGAAATCGACAGCGATGACGATATTGATATTCCAATCCCTTCGATTATCAAAACCGAGGCCAACCATATTACTCTTAATGGAGCCGACTGGAGCAAAGTGCAACAGGCTGTTGCTCAAACGCCGCTCAAGTCGATGGCTATTGTCCACATCGGCGACAGTCATATCCAAGCCGACATTGGTACCGGCGTCACTCGCGAGTTGCTTCAATATGATCTTGGCAACGCAGGTCGTGGTCTTATTTCACCGTTGAAAATGTCAGGAACAAACGAGCCTATCGATTATATTTTCAGTTCGTCGAGAAGTTGGGTTCCGGCCAAGTTGATGTCGGCACGATGGCATCAGACAATGGGATTCACGGGCGCCTCGGTCAAGTATACCTCCAAAGAAGGTGATATAACCGTAGGAACATCCGAGCGTGATGATTACAATCCGTTTTCATCGGTCACTCTGTTTCACAACGGCCGCATGGAAGTCAACCAAGTGACTGATGAACAAGGGAATAACCTGCACTTCCGCTCGTTGCCGTCTCGAGACTACACTCAGATTATTCTGTCTAAGCCCGAGACACGCGTAAAAATCTACTTCAACTGTGCCGGTGACCTGACACTCTTCGGCGCATCGCTTTCCGGAGAGCGTCCCGGCATATTCTATCATGCTATCGGCAATAACGGCGCGACCTACGACACTTATAATAAAATTGGCACCGTTGGCGCCGGGATTGCCCCGCTTCAACCTGAACTGGTTATCATCTCGCTTGGTTGCAACGAGGCGTTCGGCCACATCTCGGCTGACGCTTTCTATCGCAGTATCGACCGATTGGTCAACAACATCCGTTACTCCAACCCGAGCGCGCAAATCTTACTTGTGACCCCTATGGAGTGCCACAAAAGCGTCTATACCACTGTCAAAAAGAAAGTTAAGGTAAAGCGCAAAGGCAAGAAAAATCGCAAAGCGACCTATACCACTAAAACCGTCACCAGCAAGCAGAAAAGTTATGGCGTAAACACGGCCATCAAACCGTTGCGTGATGTTATTCTAAAGTATGGTGCCGACAAGGGTATTGCCGTCTATGATTGGTGGGCAGTTGCCGGCGGTGAAGGCGCCTCAAATCGCTGGATAGACAACGGCTTATATAGTAAAGACCGCGTTCACCACACAGCCAAGGGCTACCATCTCCAAGGTCGCCTGATGTATGACGCGCTCAAAGAGGCTATCATTATCCCTGTTGCAAAACAATAAAAGATTTTCACCTTATTAAATGGTGCTGTTGGATATGGAATGGAACAAAATTGTCGACGTCCTCAAGTTTGACCCGGCGAGCCCTTTGTTATTTAACACGGGGTTGTTTCTGATATTATTTGTGGCAATTGCAGGACTATATGCGTTGTTGCGCAAGCAACGCACCCTCCGCATGATTGTCGTCATTCTCTTCTCGTTATATTTTTACTACAAGTCATCGGCCGAATATTGCTTTATTCTGCTTGGAACCGTTGTTGCCGACTATTGCCTGGGACTGCTGATGGGCAGTTGCAATGTCAAGTGGCAACGAGTATCGATATTGGTTGTCAATATCGTGATTAACGTTGGTATGCTTGTTTATTTCAAGTATATCAACCTGATACTCGGGACTATAAGCACGTTTGCATCGGCGCGGTTTGATGCTCTTGATATCATTCTGCCGGCCGGTATATCGTTTTTTGCATTCCGTTCTATCAGTTATATTACCGACATTTATCGTCGCGAGATGGAGCCGTGTCGCTCGTTTCTCGACTATATGTTTTTCTTGACGTTCTTCCCGCCGTTGTTGATGGGTCCGGTCGTTCGCGCCAAGGATATGCTTCCCCAGCTTAAGGGCGACCCAATTGTGACCCATGCTATGGTCAGCGAAGGTTTCTTCCTGATTATGGCCGGTTTGATAAAGAAGGTCGTCGTGGCCGACTTCATCAGCGGAAACTTTGTTGACCGCGTTTTTGACAGCCCGGCGCTCTACAGCGGCTTTGAGAATATGATGGCGATTTATGGGTTTGCCATCCAGTTGTATTGTGACTTCTCGGGGTATAGCGACATGGCTATCGGCATCGCGCTGTTGCTCGGTTTCAGATTTAAGCCAAATTTTAACGCACCGTTCAAGAGCGAGAACCCGACCGAACTGTGGCACCGATGGCACATCTCTTTATCGACCTGGTTGCGAGACTACATTTATATCCCGATGGGAGGCAACCGCAAAGGTCGCGTTCGCACCCACGTCAATCAGATGACGACGATGGTTGTCGGCGGTCTTTGGCACGGTGCATCATGGATGTATGTCATCTGGGGTGCGCTCCACGGCGTGCTTCTGATTGTGCACAAAGAATTTCGCCGCATGTTCCCGCGCATTACCAAGGCGGGTAATCGCCGCTGGTGGCGTGTTGCGCTAAATATGTTCTTGACTTTCAATCTTGTTGCTCTTACTTTCATGTTTTTTAGGGCGCGCTCCATGGAACATGTCTCGCAGATGATGCATCAGATTTTCCACGATTTCCACATCAGCGTTGCTCCACAGTTTGTCTACGGATATTTTGCCATAGTCATTGCGATGCTTGCCGGTTACTTCATGCACTTCATTCCGCGCCGATGGTATCGCCACAGTCTGAAAAGATATGAAGCGTTCCCGCTTATTCTTCAAGCGGTTATTCTCGCCATTGTCATATTTGTGATTATCCAAGTGCGCCAAAGCGACATTGTCCCCTTTATATACCTTCAGTATTGAGGTCGGTAAAGAGCGTCACGGTGTTTCCTGTTGCCACGGTAGCGGCTACATCGATTATGCGCTGGTTTGACGAACCGCGAAAATGCAAAGACGTGTCACGCAACGCCTCGATGAACGGGCCGTCGACAACGGCTTCGGCCATAGATAGAAGCCGTGATTCAGCACCCCCTTGTTTCATAACATCCTCAAAGACAAATCCCGTATACACCCAAATAGAATATCCCGTCTGCCTGATAGCCTTGGCCAGCGGGATAATTTCTTTTGCGCTGAATAGCGGGTCACCTCCGGTAAAAGTAACGTCAAAATCGTTGTCGATGATTATGTCCATCAATTCGGGAACCGACATCTCGCGTCCGGCACTGAAATCCCATGTCGCGGGATTATGGCAACCGGGGCATTGATGGCGACATCCGGCAAAATAAATGGATGTTCTCATGCCGGGGCCGTCGACGGTAGTTCCGGGGATGATGTCGACAACTCTCATCGTCGGTAAATAGAATGGTGGTTATTTATGGACAACGCGGTCACGCAACTCGGCGAGTTTACCGCTGTTCCAGCGGTCGGTGGTGCCAACGAGGTAGCCGGTGATGCGTTGCAAGCGGTCGATTGATATGCTTCCACATTTAGGGCATGATTGCATGTTGGGCGTGGCATCTTCATATCCGCATTGCATACAGCGGTTGCGATTGTGGTTCACCGACCCGTAACCTATGTTGTATTTGTCCATAAGGTCGACGATGTCAGAGATTGCCTTAGGATTGTGGGTAGCGTCGCCGTCAATCTCGACATAGAAGATGTGGCCTCCACGAGTCAATTCATGATATGGAGCCTCAATTTTGGCTTTGTGGCGCGGCGAGCAGTGATAGTAGACGGGGACATGGTTGGAATTGGTGTAGTAGTCTCGGTCGGTTACACCCTTGATGATGCCAAAGGTGCGACGGTCCTTGCGTGTGAATCGGCCGGCGAGACCTTCGGCCGGAGTTGCGAGAACCGAGAAGTTGTGACCATAACGGTCAGCAAACTCGTTAACGCGAGAACGCATGTGGGAAACGATTCTCAACCCCAACTTCTGGGAATCATCACTTTCACCGTGGTGTTTTCCGGTCAGAGCCACAAGACATTCGGCAAGACCGATGAAACCGATGCCGAGAGTGCCTTGGTTCATAACCGGCTCGATGGTGTCGCCGGGTCTAAGATTCTCGGCACCGTTCCACAGTCGGGACATCACCAGCGGGAATTGCTTGGCGAGAGCCGTTTTCTGGAAATCGAAGCGGTCGTTAAGTTGTTTTGCTGCAATTTCGAGTATCTCGTCAAGTTTTTTGAAGAACATTTTTATACGTTCCTCCGCGTCGAGGATGTTCATGCACTCAATCGCGAGGCGCACGATGTTGATTGTTGTAAAACTAAGATTACCGCGCCCTACCGAGGTTTTCTCGCCGTAGCGATTTTCGAACACGCGAGTGCGGCATCCCATTGTTGCAACCTCATAGAGATAGCGTTTCGGGTCGTTTGCATCCCATTTTTCGTGGAAGTTGTAAGTAGCGTCGAGATTCACGAAGTTGGGGAAGAAACGTCGCGCGGTGACCTTGCATGCAAGTTGATATAGGTCATAGTTGCGGTCCTCGGGCAGATAACTGACGCCGCGTTTCTTCTTCCAAATCTGAATTGGGAAAATCGCGGTTGCTCCGTTGCCGACTCCCTCGTAGGTCGACTTCAGAAGTTCTCGAATAACGCAACGCCCCTCGGCCGACGTGTCGGTACCATAGTTTATCGAACTGAATACCACCTGATTGCCACCGCGGGAGTGGATGGTGTTCATATTGTGGATAAACGCTTCCATCGCTTGGTGAACACGTGCAACGGTGCGGTTAACGGCGTGTTGAAACAGTCGCTCCTCGCCTTCCAGACCTTCGAGTTCTTTTGATAAGAAATCGTCGACTTCGCGGTTGTAAAGGTGCGACAGGTCTTTGCCGGTCAGTTTCTCAAGTGTCTTAATCTCCTCAATCAGCGAGTTGCGCACAAACGGTGCCAGATAGAAATCAAAAGCCGGTATAGCCTGGCCACCGTGCATCTCATTCTGGGCCGTTTCAAGTGATATACAGGCAATTACACCGGCTGTTTCGATTCGCTTAGCCGGACGTGACTCGGCATGTCCCGCAAAGAAACCGTCCTTGAGAATTTTATCGAGAGGATGCTGAACACAGGTCAGTGACTTGGTCGGGTAATAATCCTTGTCATGAATGTGAATATAATTGTGGCGAACGGCGTCCAAGGTCTCGGCCGACAGCAGATAGTCATCGACAAACGGTTTGGTTGTCTCACTGGCGAACTTCATCATCATACCGGCCGGAGAGTCGGTGTTCATGTTGGCATTTTCGCGAGTGACGTCGTTATTCTTAGCCTCTATAATCTCGAGGAAAAGGTCACGCGTTTTAGCCTTTCGGGCTATGCTGCGCTGATTGCGATAGGCGATGTATTTTTTGGCAACCTCTTTGCGCGGACTTTTCATCAACTCGAGCTCAACGCGGTCTTGAATACTCTCGACAGTCATTTGCGCCTCGCCGTTCATGGCAATGCGGTCGGTTATACGCTGAATCAGGGCTTCATCCTCGCCACGCTCGGTTTGGAGCATCGCTTTGCGGATTGCTGCCTTGATTTTTTCTTCGTTAAAACCGACAATTCGTCCGTCGCGTTTTATGACTGTCTGTATCATGTTGAAATGGTGATTTTTATGAGAAAATAGAGATAAGGTTGACGGATTTTGACCGAAAACGTCACAAAGGTATAACGTTTTTTTTTATCTTGCAAGATAATTAACATTTAAATTTTAATTGTTAAAATTTCCCGTTTTGGACAACTTTGAAGGTGTCTTAAAATAGTTATAACACTAATAATCAATGTGAAACGTTTTTGTTTTGGAAAACTTTGGCAAATTTCAAGTTTGCCAAAATAATTATTTGGAAAATCCTAAAGTAGTGTAAATAAAACAGTTTTGCTTTATGGCGCCGATATGGATTCTTTTTTGTACTTTTGCAATATGAAACAATTCAGCAACATATTTGCAGAGTTACCGGCTTTGCTTGCGGCCCACGGAATGAAGCACATAGTCATGTCGCCGGGGAGTCGCAATGCG
>JAFLTK010000020.1 GCA_022511505.1 Muribaculaceae bacterium | reverse complement strand
TTCTATTCAGAGTCGCTAATCTTTTTGCTATTCCCCACTGATTTGCTACTGACCCGTCGGGGGTCTTATCCGCTAAATCAATCGTGCCAATGCCATAATTAAGACACAATTCAAATTGGTTCTTATCGTTAGGCGAATATGATGCGTCAGCATTTGCAAATGGTCCACTTAACAAATGTTCAGCATGAGTTTTTGTATTTATTACAAAATTTAATAATTCAAGAAGAATGCTGATGGGATCTCTCCCTTAATTATTTTTATTATAGAGTCATTCTTTACAAAAAATGCGATTGGATATTCATCAGTAATATTGTAGAAGTCTTCTTCGGGAAGTTCTTTGATTTCAAAAGACGGTTTAAAGAAATCAAAAAACTTCTCTTTTGCTTCTATGTTATCTCTGCAAAGGCCAATTACCTTATTAATGTATTTTTGATTGTTGTATTGAGCGAGATTTCCAAAAGAGTTTATGCAATGAGGGCAGTCATAGGAAAAAACATAAATTAGATAAGTAGAGTCGGCCGAGACTTTGATATAATTATTTAAAGCATGATGTTTATAGGCAATTTTATTATTAATTATATCAATACTATTTAATGCAGAATTATTTGTCCGGCCACATAAATATATCGCAGTTACAATGACAATTATAGTGGCTATGTAATTTGATATCTGTATTTTAGATAATTGCGGTGTATTCCATTCGGTTTTATAAACATAGTATAACCCTAAAAGAAATAAAGAGTTTCTAACATACAATAAAACAGGAGAAGAATTTAAGAAATGCACCTTTCCAAAACAACCACAGTCTCGTATTCCTATAAAAGAAAGACCATAGGTATAAATTAACGTAAATAGAAGAATAAGAAAAAAAGAAACAATGGATGTTAACCTTAAAGAAATACCAAATAACATCATAATACCCAGAGTTAACTCTGTAACAATAATAGTCATCGCTATTATATCTGTACAAAAAGTACAATAATTATTTACAAGAGAAGTAAAATAATTAAAACTAATAGCTTTAGAGAAACTTGAAATAATAAAAACAATTCCAATTATGATGGCAATAACGTTGACTTTCTTTTTCATATTAAATAATATGGGGAACACCCCAATTTTAATTTGGGGGACTCCCCATTTAGAATAGAATCAACTGAATGTTAATCAGTTACATGAATAATAATAATAACCATCTGATAAATCAGCCATCATTCTAGCCAATTCGGTACATGTTGATACACCATAACTAGATGGCTGAGCATTCATAGTTCCATCAATTTCACCGGTATAGGGGTCCTTTCTTTTGCATGTGCAGGTTCCAGGTTCGTCATCGTCACTACATGACGATAAAGCAAAGGCTGTCGCTAAGGAAAACAACATGCCATATAAAAACAATTTTTTCATGTTAAAATAGGATAAATATTACTTTATTGGTTTATTATTTTGTCCAATAAAAGTTATAGCACAAAAAAAGCGCGGACAAACTCTTTTTATCTGTCATTGAGGTCTTCGACTACCTGTACCCAAATAAAACGAGTAAAGCCCACGCCTATGGCGTGAGCATCCTTGCTTTACTCTTGGGTACGTTGAAAGTGTCGAAGTTTCAATGACAAGATTTAGCAAAAACGCTTTTTCCTATTCTATGGTGCTTAACAGAATTTTGTTATTTATTTCATAGGCATTTAAGTTTATATTTTCACCTGCAAAAATAGTAAAAATAATTTATATCACAAAGTAACACTTACATTCGTCTTCGCCAATTCGTTGATACTATGGAAGTGCAGTTGTGTCAAAAGAAACATACTAGTAGAAAGGACGATACATATAACATCCGCATTAACACATTGGTTACCATTGAATTATATAGATGCAATATGTATGGCATCAATGTAGCGGCATGGTTGTTGTCCAGTAAAAAAAACTCATATATCATAGGTGAATCGCATCAAAAATTTTTGAAAAAAATTATTAGTACATTAAGATGTCGACCATTTAAGCCGATAACCGATACAATGTGCATTGACAACTGAGAGGTGTCAGAGCTCGAAAAACCATTCCTGACATTTCTTTCCGGATACGCGGTGTCAGTCGTTGTAAATAATCAAGATTTGAATTTTTAGGGATAAAAGCAATTGAGGCAAGGGAGTCTCGCGTGGAGTCTTCCTTGCCTCGATTGAGTATTGTATTCGCGGGGGAATGCTTATTTCAGAGCGTCCTTAACAGCGTCGTTGGGAACCATAGATTCCTGGAAAGTGTAAGCGCCGGTTTTGGCAGACTTAACCACCTTGATGACCTTGCTGAAGGTGCGGCCTTCGCCTTTTTGCAGTGATGCAACGGTTTTCTTTGCCATATCTCAGTGGTATTATTTAATTTCTTTGTGAATGGTTACTTTTTTGAGAATCGGGTTGTATTTCTTCAACTCAAGACGCTCAGTAGTGTTTTTGCGGTTTTTGGTGGTGATGTAACGTGATGTACCGGGCATACCGCTTGCCTTGTGTTCGGTGCACTCAAGGATGACCTGCACGCGATTACCTTTTGCTTTCTTTGCCATCTGTAGAATATATTAAGCGAGGGTTTTGATTTGAGTTAAATAACCTTTCTCGGCAGCTTCTTTAATTGCTGCATCGAGGCCCTTCTTGTTGATAGTGCGAAGGCCTGCGGCAGAAAGAGTGAGGGTAATCCAAACGTCCTGTTCTACCCAATAGAATTTTTTGTTAAACAGGTTCACGTTGAATTTGCGCTTGGTGCGGCGCTTAGAGTGCGACACGTTGTTGCCAACCATCGCTTTCTTGCCTGTGATTTGACAAACTTTTGACATGGCTGTTTGTTGGTTTCAGAATGTTTATATTTTAATTAACACATTAGTAATGAGGCCGCCATCTCAATTCTCATATCATGACGGGTGCATCATTCCGCGTCATTTTTAATTGATGTGCCTCAAAACCGACTGCAAAGTAACTAATTTTTTTTGAGACAACCAAAAATTTCATGAAATTTCTTTTAAAACAATAAATTGGGGGTGGATTGGAGGCGGGTGAAAGTGGATTTGTGGCTGTTAATCCGCCATTTGGGCTCACGCCCGGGGACAAATTTTAATGGCAGTCTCAACATTATAATTATAGCCGTTGGAAACAATCATATAGGTACTTCTTGCTAAAATATGTTTTAAAACAGAGAGAAATTGTTGCATTTGTGCTGACAAATTGCCACTTTTGCAACATAATTTTTATAACCTCTAATTTCAAACAAAATGATTATCGGTGTTCCTAAAGAGATTAAAAACAACGAGAACCGTGTAGGCGTTACTCCGGCCGGTGCCAAGGAGTTGGTTGCACATGGTCACACTGTCTATATCCAGCACACTGCCGGCGAGGGAAGCGGCTTTGCCGACGAAGAGTATAAAGCCGTTGGTTGTCAGATACTTCCCACTATTGAGGAGGTCTATGGCATCGCCGAGATGATTATCAAGGTAAAGGAGCCCATCGAGCCCGAGTATAAACTTTGCCGCCCCGGTCAGTTGCTTTTCACCTATTTCCACTTTGCATGTGACCGTCCGTTGACCGATGCCATGATGGCCTCGGGCGCAACTTGTATCGCATACGAGACCGTACAACTTCCCGACCGCTCGCTACCGTTGCTCATCCCCATGAGCGAGGTTGCAGGTCGCATGTCGATCCAAGAGGGTGCTCGTTTCCTTGAGAAGCCTCAGGGCGGACGCGGCGTGCTGATTGGCGGTGTTCCGGGTGTTAAGCCGGCCAAGGTGCTCGTTGTTGGCGGTGGTGTCGTTGGTCGCAACGCTGCGCTGATGGCTGCCGGTCTTGGTGCCGACGTGACCATCACAGATATTTCGCTTCCCACTCTTCGCCACATTGCCGAGACTATGCCTGCCAATGTGAAGACTCTCTATTCATCGGCCCACAATATCGAGCAGGAACTCCCGACGACCGACCTAGTTATCGGTTCGGTTCTCATTCCCGGCGCCAAGGCTCCCAAATTGGTGACAGCCGAAATGGTCAAGACTATGCGTCCCGGCAGTGTTATGGTCGACGTTGCCATTGACCAGGGCGGTTGCTTCGAGACTTCCCACCCGACAACCCACGCCGACCCCGTCTATACCGTTGACGGCGTTGTTCACTATGCCGTAGCCAACATTCCCGGTGCAGTACCCTATACCTCTACCCTCGCCTTGACCAACGCTACCCTCCCCTACGCGCTCCAGTTGGCCGACAAAGGCTGGCAGAAGGCTTGCCGCGACAATCGCGCTCTTGCACTCGGTATCAATATCGTTGACGGCAAGATTTACTATCCCGGTGTGGCCGAGGCATTTGACCTCCCTTGCCACGACGTCGAGACGCTTCTTTGATAAGATAGCTTAATAACTAAAATGGTGGTACTTTGCAACAGGCTAAGTACCACCATTTTTATTAATTTGCATTGTTATTGCGGAAACGGGTGCGCTTTTCGCTGATTTTGATGCCGTTCATTTCGAGGGGCGTCAGTTTTACAGCGCCTGGGGGCATGTCGCGGCGATAGGGATTAGGAGTCTTGGTCGGTATCATTGTAGGGAGATGTTGTTTTGTGGATGTAAGGAGTGATTGCATTAAGTCCAAGGAGGACAACGATATAGGTCGCAACGAGGATAAAGAACTCGATTCTGAGCGGGAACATTTCTTTTAAGTGACCGCCAAACCAGTAACTGAAGAAAAGTAGCCAAAGAGTAGCCTGAACGCTGACACAAAGTGTACACCACCGTTTTGCTCTAAACTTCTGGTACCATATACTCCAACAGGTGAACGGCAAGCAGCAAATGTTACACAGGGCCAGATAACCAATCCACTCAGGGTAAAGCAGTAATGTCACCAGACTGACCGAGAAATAGGCAAACCCGACTTCACTCCAACCGAAGAGCCCGAAAAATTTGGATGCTTTAAGTTCAAGAATGTCGTCACAACCGCCGGCTTGGAGTATGCCGCAAACGTGGTCGGCCGTTGGGTTCACAATCTTTAGCGACTTTTGAACGAGCATGAACGACAACCAAAGTCCTATGAGGTCAAACACCAGCGTTACCATGTTCCACGGGTCGTTGTAGGTGTGGCGCGATAGCACCATGTACCCTACAAGGAAGAGCACTCCGGCAATCAGCACCCACTTTTTAGCACTGTTGAAAAAATCCTCGCGCTCGTGGAGACGATAGTGTGGCTCGCCGGCATCCTCATCGGGCGTGGCTACATACACAACCCCGGTCCACGTCTTGTTGAACTCCTTGACACTCATCTGCTGCTCGACGCCTTGGACCATGTAGGACACAACGCCGGCAATAACATTAGTAACGACGACAAATCCGTCGGCAGTCTGAGCCAAAAACGGGGGCGCGATGTTTGCCAAACCCGAGCGGTCGGTCAACCGATAGCCTTCACCTTCGATACCGTAGGTTTCAAGCAATTTGGTTAAGCCAAAAAGCGACTTAAACGGCATCCGGTGAAACAGTTGATTGCTGTAGGCAGGCGTGTACCTTATATCCATCTGCTCCAGATAGTCGGTAAAAAGGGTGTGTTCTGTAGCCATCGCGAGAGGATTTTTTTAGAGGTAGGACTGAACTTTAGAGAGCAGAGCCTCGGCTTCGATTTCGCCGCTGTGGCGCCACTCCTCGGTGCCGTTCACATATATTATAAATGTGGGGACCGACTCGACATTCTCGCTGTCGGCAAGTTGCTGATTTTTGTCGATGTCAAATTGACGAACGGGCACCTTGCCTTCAAGCAACTCTGCAATCTGGGCGACTATCGGCATCATGCGCTGGCAGTGAGGGCACCAAGTAGCATAAAATTCTACCATTACTACTTTCGCTGAATTGATAACATCATTGTAGGTCATAATATTAGAATATTTAGGGGTTTATACGACTATAAAACGCATCTATATTCATTTTTGTTCACTGCCGGTTGACATTATTTTTTACTTAGCGGTGCAACTTCTCGGGTTATTACACGTCTTAATAGTATCAACACTATCTTCAACCATGTCTAATCCCCATAACGCTCGACAGCAGCAGTTCATCGACATCATTGAGACAAATCGCCCACTCATTTCGCGCATCTGTTTCATGTATGCACAGGACGATGACCACTTCAACGACCTCTATCAAGAAGTGCTCATCAACTTGTGGCAGGGCATCGAGCATTTTGAGGGTCGGTCAAAAGTATCGACATGGATTTACCGAACTTGTATCAACACCTGCATTTCATGCCATCGTCGCTCGCGTCGTCACACCGACGGCCGAAACAGCCTCGACGCCATCCTCGAGCTTCCGGCCGATGACACTAACACACCGGCCCAACTCAAGCAGATGTATGACATGATTGCAATGCTCAACGATTTTGACAAAGGTTTGATTATGATGTGGCTCGATGAACTTTCCTACGATGAAATCTCGGCCATCACCGGCCTAAACCGCAACAACGTCGCCTCTCGGTTGCGTCGCATCAAACTCAAACTTATACGCCAAGCCAATTCTTGAAACCTTTCTCCCGACTATCACGCTATGACTGAATTAGAAGAACTGAAAAACAGTTGGCAACAGACCACCATCAATATCAACCGAGCCGCCGACAAGCAGGCCCAACTGCTAGACCGCGTCATGTCTCGACAAATAAGTTCAACGCGCTACCGCATGATACGCAACCATGCCATCGCGTTTGCCGTCTGCTGGCTTGCGCCATTGCTCTTGATAGCCTCAAGCGCCGTGGGGCTCGACTATCCAACATGGATAAAGGTAATTTATGTGCTATTTTTTGTCATCGTTGCCGCGCTGCAAGCATGGGGCATCTTCATCGTTTCGGGTATTCGACCCGGCGAGATGACTACCACTGAGGCCTTCGCCCAAACCATCAGTTACAAGCGATATAACAATCGCCGGCAATTGATATCCACAGTTCTCGCGATTGGTGTCGTCGGCTCTATTTTCTACTATCTCTTTGAGACCAACGAGATAGAGGCTCTCATAGGCGCGTGGGTAGGACTCGTTATCGGCGGTATTATAGGCCTGCTTGCCAACCTGCGCCAGCGTCGCGCCATCAACAACATGCTCGACGACCTCCGTAGCCTCGCCGACCGCGAAGAATAACGTTCTTCCGCAAAATATAAGGCTGAAGCCAATTTTTCCTTCAGTCCGTCGATAAAAAGGATACTTTTGTTTAACTTTGCAGTGCAACCGAAGAAAGCCCTTCGGCAGCATGAATTGGTTTTGAACCTGCAATAAACCGGAATAAAAATGTCACTTTATGGATTTTAATAACTCTATTGCTAATATTCTTCGACCGGTCACAACCACTCGAGCCAATAGACATGAATGGAGGCTTCAACCTGATGCCTTTGACGATGACTTAGAACTATTTGAACAAGAGAGATTGGCACTTAAAGCTAACGTTCTTTATGTCCATGGATTTGCTTCTTCGGGTAATTCGGGCACGGCGGCTACCATCCAAAAATATCTTCCAAACTGCAGGGTCATTGCTCCCGACCTGCCAATAGACCCGAACGAGGCATTAATGTTGCTGCGCAAAATAATCGCCGAGCAAAAGGTTGATGTTGTTGTAGGAACATCGATGGGCGGTATGTTTGCTCAAAAGCTCCGAGGAATACCAAAGGTGTTGGTCAATCCATCGTTCCATGTTTCCGAGTCAATGAAGAATAAAATAGGAGTCGTCCCATTCTTCAAGAAACGCCAAGACGGAGCCTCCGAATTTGAAGTGACTCCACAACTTTGTGATGCCTATAAGGCTATCGAAACTCCCCAATTTGATAATATTGACGAGCACGAAAAGTCGATAACATACGGACTGTTCGGCACTGAAGATGATGTGATAAATTGTGAAGAAGAATACTCGAGATATTATCCCAAAAAGATGATATTTTTCGGCGGACATCGTCTTTCAGAAAAAGTTATTCACGACTATGTTATCGAAGCAATTTTAATCCTGCTACAAGACAAAATTTCAAAATCAAATTTGACATCAATGGATAATCAATAAAAATCCAATCCATTATCTTTGATAAGGAATTTTGAAATATTTTGTGGGAAAAGCAAAAAAGTTGTACCTTTGTGGCTGAAAAACGTATCATTGATGATGACATCAACACCAAGGCACAACCGAGGGCTCAACATGGCCCATTGTCGGCCTCTGTGGAAGCGACGCCACGGTGGTTTGGGTGTCAATTCTTTGCTTAATGGTTTCATAAACAATACGGGCCTGTCTGCCGCCTTGAACCGACGTGTTCAAGACTTGCCGACGGGTCTTTTTTCATATTCATCACTTTTCTAAGCGCCTACGATGAACAATAATTCTCTTGTATCAATCTCAGAACTGAGCCGCGACGAGATTATCCGTCTGCTTGAGTTGTCAAGTTACTTTGAGCAGAACCCAAATCAGAAAATTCTTGACGGCAAGGTTGTTGCGACATTGTTTTTCGAGCCGTCGACCCGCACTCGCCTCAGTTTTGAGACGGCTGTCAACCGCCTTGGCGGTCGCGTCATCGGCTTCTCGGATGCCACCAATACCTCAACCTCCAAGGGCGAGACGCTCAAGGACACTATCAAGATGGTCAGCAATTATGCTGACCTTATCGTGATGCGCCATTTCCTCGAGGGGGCGGCCCGTTATGCCACCGAGGTTACCGACACCCCGGTAATCAACGCCGGCGACGGTGCCAACCAGCATCCGACACAGACCATGCTCGACCTCTATTCTATCTACAAGACTCAGGGCACGCTCGAGAACTTGACCATCACCATGGTCGGCGACCTAAAGTATGGCCGCACAGTCCATTCTCTTCTGATGGCGATGCGCTATTTCAACCCGACGTTCCGTTTTGTGGCTTGCGACGAGTTGCGAATGCCCTCTCAGTACAAGGAATTCTGTGACAGGCACGGTATTAAGTACAGCGAGCACACCGACTTTGGTCCCGATGTCATTAACACGACCGACATCCTATACATGACCCGCGTTCAGCGCGAGCGCTTCAGCGACTTGATGGAATATGAGCGAGTTAAGGATATCTACACGCTCCACAACGCCATGCTTGCCGATGCTCGACCCAACATGAAGATACTTCACCCGCTACCTCGCGTCAACGAAATCAACCAAGATGTCGATGACAACCCCATGGCCTATTACTTTGAGCAGGCACGCAACGGTCTCTTTGCGCGCCAGGCGCTTATCTGCCGCGCTCTTAACATCAATCCGCTTAAATAACACGTTATGTCAACAAAGAAAGAACTCGCGGTGGCCGCCCTATGCAACGGCACTGTAATCGACCATATACCAAGCCAGGCCCTTTTTAAATGTGTCAAAATTCTCGGTATCGAGAATATGGAGACAGCAGTCACTATTGGCAACAACCTTGAGAGCAGCAAGTTAGGTCGCAAGGGCATCATCAAGATTGCCGATACCTACTTTCCTGAGGCGGCTATAAACCGCATCGCCTTGCTCGCCCCTACCGCCGTTGTCAACATTATCCGCAACTATGAGGTGATTGAGAAAAACCCGGTGAAACTGCCTGCATCGGTTCGTAACATCGTCAAATGTGACAACCCCAAGTGTATCACCAACAACGAGCCCATGGCTACCATTTTTGAGGTCGATGGCACCGGCGAACAAATCGAGGTAACATGCCATTATTGCGGTCACAGCATCGCCGCCTCAAAGGCTACCATAAAATAAAACGCTCCCGGCAATGAAGCAACATTGGAAACCGGGAACAATGATATATCCCGCGCCGGCCGTTTTGGTCAGTTGCGGGACTGCCGACACGAGCAATTTCCTGACGGTGGCTTGGACCGGAACGGTTTGCACAAACCCGGCAATGTGTTCCATTTCCATCCGTCCCGAGCGCTATAGTCATAGTCTGATTATGGAGACGATGGAGTTCACCATCAATCTGACAACCGAAGCGATGGCTCGTGCTACCGACCTTGCCGGCGTCAAATCGGGGCGCGACGGTGACAAATGGAAACTGACGGGACTGACACCTGCGCCGGGCGTCAACGTCGGTTGCCCGATGATTGAGCAGTCGCCGCTATCGATAGAATGTCGCGTTACTGAAGTATTAAGGCTCGGCAGCCACGACATGATGATTGGTCGAGTTATGGGTGTCATTGCCGACGAGCGATATATTGATGCCGATACCGGCAAGTTTAACCTCGAGCGAGCAGGACTTATTGCCTATAGCCACGGTGCATATTACAGTATCGGCGAGAAGATTGGCCACTTTGGCTGGTCTGTTAAAAAGAAATAATCCCAAACCTATACTTTCACTATAATGGAAAGAGATAAAGCAATTTTTGAAATTATTGAGCGCGAACATCAGCGCCAACTCAAGGGCATCGAACTGATTGCCTCTGAGAACTTTGTAAGTGACCAGGTGATGCAAGCCATGGGTTCATGCCTTACCAACAAGTATGCCGAGGGCTATCCCGGCCACCGCTATTATGGCGGCTGTCAGGTTGTTGACGAGGCCGAATGTTTGGCTATCGAGCGCATCAAGAAACTTTTTGACGCTGAGTGGGCCAACGTTCAGCCCCATTCAGGCGCTCAGGCAAATATGGCCGTCTTTATGGCCGTCATGAAGCCCGGCGACAAGTTCCTCGGTCTTAACCTATCTCACGGCGGTCACCTCTCCCACGGCAGCCCCGTCAATTTCTCGGGCTTGGTTTTCAACGCCTTGGAATATAATGTCAAGGAGGACACGGGTCTCGTTGACTATGACCAAATGGAGGAAATCGCCCTGCGCGAGCGTCCGAAATTGATTATCGGCGGCGCGAGTGCCTATACTCGCGAGTGGGACTATGCCCGCATGCGTGACATCGCCGACCGCGCCGGTGCTATCCTGATGGTCGATATGGCCCATCCTGCCGGTCTTATCGCAGCCGGATTGCTCGACAATCCCGTCAAATATGCCCACATCGTAACCTCAACGACCCACAAGACCCTGCGCGGCCCGCGCGGCGGTATCATCTTGATGGGCAAGGACTTTGAGAACCCGTTCGGCAAGAAGAACAATAAAGGCGAGACTCGCATGATGTCATCATTGCTCGATTCGGCCGTGTTCCCCGGCGTTCAAGGTGGTCCCCTCGAACATGTTATCGCTGCCAAAGCTGTTGCTTTTGGCGAGGCATTGACTCCCTCGTTCCGCGACTATCAGATTCAGGTGAAGAAGAACGCCGCAGCAATGGCCGAAGCGCTCGTAGAGCGTGGATACAAGATTATCTCCGGTGGCACCGACAATCACTGTATCCTCATCGACCTTCGCACCAAGTTCCCCGAACTGACAGGCAAGGTTGCCGAGAAAGTGCTTGTAGAGGCCGATATTACCGCCAACAAGAATATGGTGCCGTTTGACACCCGCTCGCCTTTCCAGACCTCGGGTATTCGCCTCGGCACGCCGGCAATAACCACCCGTGGCGCCA
>JAFLTK010000019.1 GCA_022511505.1 Muribaculaceae bacterium | reverse complement strand
ATTTGCCAATCGCAGACCTTACAGTGACATATTCATTCTTTGTATGAGTAGGAGGCAACAATTGAATCTCCCCGAATTTTGAAGCTAAAAGAACTAATCTTTTTCGGGTTTGTGGCACACCATAATCTGGGCAAAAAACAACATCGTACCATACTTTATAACCTTCCACTTCAAGAAGCGATATAAAGTCTGATAACACTGGCTTTAGAGCGAAAGAACGGATGGCTGGCACATTTTCCATAGTGACGATGTCTGGCTCTACTTCTTTAACCAATCTCCCGAACTGATATAGTAAATCATATTTGGTCTTATCCTTTTCTTTATGTTTAAAAGCATAAGAGGAGAATGGTTGACATGGTGCACATCCTGCTAATACTTTTATCGCATTTTTAGAGTATTTAGAAGAAATCTCTTCCCCAGATACTTCGACAATATTTTTATGGATGAAAATTCCTTCGGTATTGGTTTCATATGCGAATTTACAAGTTTTATCTAAATCAAAACCGGCAAGGATCTTAAAGCCTGCCGATTTCATTCCATAACTGAGCCCTCCTATTCCACAAAACAGATCCACCACCTCGATTGAGGGTATAGAATTTGGTTTGACTGTAAGTGGAGTTTTCATACAATTTTTATAGATAAGCTGATATTTTCTACTCATTGCGATAACAATTCCAAACAAATGGAATTAATTTGCAAAATAAACATTTTTGTTTTTCATTAAAGAATATTTTCAGTTAAATTTTGTAAAATACGCTCTTAATGGCATCGCTTGATAGAAAGAAACAGGTTCTACCTTCATTGCCTCTCCCATAAGAAATACCTAAAAGTTTCCCATCTGCGAATAAAGGACTACCACTATATCCTTGAATGAGTGGTTCATTCAATAAAGTTTCCGTTTCGGCCGATATAAATCGCATCTGTTTCAAATGGTGTCAAGTCCTCCTGATTTGTGATTGTCTCAACAGAATGTTCCCATGCCAGACAGATAATATCCGCTTCATTCTAATCTCCTTCATAGAAACCTATCGGACTTGTTATATTATGTATTTATTTCTCCATTTAACACTTTCATTAGTGTTATAAAATCGGAACTATATGAGTTGGCAGATATAAATCGCAAAACTTTCATCATTGGTGTGAATACTTCAAGTAAATAGGCGAATCCATCTCGACCATCGGGTTGATTGTAATTATTTTGATTCATTTCTTATGTTTAATCATACGAGTCTAATCGATAAGTTGATGTTTTGTGGAATCTTGGTTGAAGTTGAGATATTCTAAAGCGGGCAATAGATAGGATTGTATCTTCTTATTCATCATCACAACCCTCTCCCGGGGTCTCGCGTTCCAAAAACGCCATTTATGGATATGAGCCATACAACATCAAGATTAAAGAAGAAACTAAAGAAAAATTATCTAAACCAAACTCCTATGTATATGGGCACGATGTTGCAGAAGATGCACTAAAAAGATTTATCCAAGTTCAATAGGCATGGCGCCTCCCCGAGGCGCCATGCTTATTGGGTTTAAAGGGGTTTTATTCTACGGTCCAGATTTCGCCGGCGAGGATCATGTCGCGGAGGGTGTTGAAGCCTTTGCGGGCGCGGACGTCGGCAACCTGGGCGGCAACTTCGCGGTCGTAGACAGGGGCGTCGACGTCGCGGATTACGCCGAGGGCGAGGGGCAGGTCGCGGCCGTCCATCATGGCGAGTTGCTGGTGCAGGAAGTTGGACGGAGTTTTGGCGTCGTGGACGAGGACGTCGTCGATGGTGTAGCCGTCCTCGCCGACGGTGACGGCTTTGAGCAGGAAGCCGTCGGCCACGAGGCCGCGGTTCATGTCGCGGCCAAAGAGCATTTTCTCGCCGTGGCGCAGGTGGATTGTGCGCTCGGCGCGTTGCTCGCGGTCGGTGATGTAGTTGTGGATGCCGTGGTTGAAGATGACGCAGTTTTGGAGTATCTCGACGACGCTTGTGCCGGCGTGGCGTGCGGCGGCGGCGAGGACTTCGCGTGATGTCTCGAGCTCGACGTCGATTGAGCGGGCGAAGAAGTTACCGCGTGCGCCAAAGACGAGTTCGGCGGGAATAAAGGGGTCTTCGGTGGTGCCGTAGGGGGATGATTTGGACACGAAGCCGCGGTCGCTCGTCGGGGAATATTGTCCCTTGGTCAAGCCGTATATCTTGTTGTTAAACAGGAGGATATTGATGTCGACGTTGCGGCGCACGGCGTGGATGAAGTGGTTGCCGCCGATGGCGAGGCCGTCGCCGTCGCCCGAGATTTGCCACACGGTCATGTCGGGGCGCGCGGTCTTGAAGCCGGTTGCGATTGCGGCGGCGCGGCCGTGGATTGTGTGGAACCCGTAGGTGTTCATGTAGTAGGGTAGGCGCGAGCTGCAACCGATGCCCGAGATGACGGCCGTCTGATGGGGCGGGATGCCGAGCGAGGCCATTGCCTTGTGGAGCGAGTTGAGGATTGCGTGGTCGCCGCAACCGGGACACCATCTGACCGACTGGTCGCTCTTATAGTCGGCGGCGGTATATGTAACAGTGTTTGTTTCCATTTTTATATTGTGTTTTTGCTGTTGTTGGTGTTGTTATTGTTGTTATTGAGTTTGACAAAAGCAGCAAAAACATTAACAACATTAAAAACAATAACAACATTGACAACATCAGCAATGATGTTACTTGTTGAGGATATCCTTTACGTGGTCAACGACCTCGCCAACGAGGAATGGCTGACCTTGTATCTTGTTGACGCGGGCGATGTTGACGCCGGGGAAGCGTGACTGGAGATAGTCGGCAAACTGGCCGGTGTTGAGCTCGGCGACGATGACTCGCTTGTAGCGGGCAAGGACGTCGGCGGTGTTAGCCGGCAGGGGGTTGATGTAGCGGAACTGGGCGAAGTCGATGTTGACGCCCTCGCGGTTGAGGGTGTCGGCGGCCGTGCGCAGATGGCCGTAGGTTCCGCCCCAGCCGACGAGGAGGGTGTCGGCGTCGCCGTTGCCAATCACTTCGAGCGGCGGGATAGAGTCGGCGATGCGGGCAATTTTCTCGCGGCGCGTCTTGACCATGAGCTCGTGGTTGACGGGGTCGGTCGAGATGGCGCCGGTGTTGAAATCTTTCTCGAGGCCGCCGATGCGGTGGGTTGCGCCCTCAGTGCCGGGGATTGCCCAGTAGCGTACCTTGGTCTCGGGGTCGCGCTCGTAAGGGCGCCATGTGCCGTCGATGCGCTCGGCGGGGAGCAGGGGCACTTTGATGTCGGGATAGTCGTCGGCCTCAGGGACGCGCCATGCGCTGGAGCCGTTGCCAATGAAGGCGTCGCTCAACAGGATTACCGGGGTCATGTGTTCCATGGCGATGCGTGCGGCTTCAAAAGCCATGTCAAAGCAGTCGGTCGGCGAGATGGGGGCAACGACGGCCAGAGGGCTCTCGCCATTGCGGCCATAGAGGGCCTGCATCAGGTCGGTTTGCTCGGTCTTGGTGGGGAGGCCGGTCGAGGGGCCGCCGCGCTGAACGTCGATGACAACCAGCGGCAACTCGGCGATGACCGCCAGGCCGATACCCTCGCTCTTGAGCGCCAGGCCGGGGCCCGAGGTCGAGGTCGCGGCGAGGTCGCCTGCAAACGCGGCACCGATGGCCGCGCAGACGCCGCCAATCTCGTCTTCCATCTGAACGGCCTTGACACCGAGGTCTTTACGCTTGGCAAGCTCGTGGAGAATGTCGGTTGCGGGGGTGATGGGATAGCTGCCCAGGAACAGCGGGCGCCCGCTCTTTTGGGACGCCATAATCAGGCCCCATGCTGTGGCGGTGTTGCCGTTGATGTCGGTGTACACGCCGGGACGCGGGTCCTCGGTCTCGACGCGGTAGGTCGACACCGACGCGTGGATATTGTGGCCGTAGTCATAGCCGGCCTGAAGCACGAGCGCGTTGGCCTCATAGATGGCCGGCTTGCGCGCGAATTTGCTCTTGAGGAAATGGAGGGCACTCTCAACAGGGCGGTCAAACAACCAGCAGACGAGGCCCAGCGCAAAGATGTTGCGGCACTTGAGGACCGACTTGTTGTCGAGCCCGGTCTCGGCCAGCGCGGCCTTGGTCATCGACGTGACGGGAACCTTGACAACCTGAGCCTTGATGCCGAGTTCGGTAAAGGGGTCGTCGGTTGTGAACAGGGCCTTTTTCAGGTCGGCCTCTTTAAACGAGTCGATGTCGACGATAATGACGCCGCCCGGCTTGAGAAACTTGACATTCTGCTTGAGGGCCGCCGGATTCATCGCAACGAGTACATCACAGCTGTCGCCGGGGGTGTGAACGCCCGTGCCGACACTTACCTGAAATCCCGACACGCCGCTAAGCGACCCTTGCGGGGCGCGGATTTCGGCCGGATAGTCGGGGAAGGTTGAAACTTGGTTGCCCAGTCCGGCCGACACATTGGTGAAAATGTTGCCCGCAAGCTGCATTCCGTCGCCCGAATCTCCTGAAAATCTGACAACCACCTTGTCGATTGTCTTGACTTTGGTTTCTTCCAACATAACTTAAAAATGGTGTTGAGCGCTTGGCGTCTCGGCCCCGGGAGGGAGCGCGGAGGGGAGGGCGCATTGCGCTGTGGAACTAATTAGGATTAATGGTATTGTTTTATAGGTTATTTTTTCTTGGTTTTAGATTTATTGTTGTTAGTGTTTTTGTTGTTTTTACTGTTTTTACTGTTTTTACTGACGTCAATAACAACATCAACAACAATGACAACATCAACAACAATGACAACATCAACAACTTGATTCTCAGGTTGAAAAACTGAGTATATCGGTTGCATCATCGACCGCCTCAATGCCGTCGAGGGCCGAGAAGGCCGCCCGGCCGTTGACCAGAGTCAACTTGACGCGGTGGCGACACTTCATGCCTGTCACGGGGGTCCAGCCACACTTGCTGACAACGTCGCCGTCGGTGATGGTATACGGTTCATCGAGTCGCTCAACCATCGTAAGGTCAGCGCGATAGCCCGGCTTGATGGCGCCGCGGTCCTTGATGCCAAAGATGCGCGCGGGAGCGGCCGCCATTTTCTCGGCCACCAACTCGGGCCCGAGCAAGTCGAGCATAAGCGGCAGCGAGAACTGAATCATCGGCATGCCCGAGGCCGATTTGAGGGCGCCCCCCCGCTTGTCGGCCGGCAGATGGGGAGCATGGTCGCTGCCGATGGTGTCGATTAGGCCCGAGCGCACGGCCTCGATGAGCGCGAGGCGGTCGGCTGAGCTCTTGATGGCGGGATTGCACTTGATGCGCGTTCCAAGCCGCTGATAGTCAGCGCTGTCAAACAGCAGATACTGGGGGCACGTCTCGGCAGTCACGCGTGCCCCGGGGGGCAGCGAGCGGAGCAAGTCGAGTTCGTCGGCGGTCGAGATGTGCATGATGTGGAGCCGCGCGTTGTGTTTCAGCGCCAGGTTGATGGCGCGGCGCGTTGCGGCGACGCATGCCTCGCGGCTTCTGACCTCGGGGTGCATTTCCACCGGCAGGTCGTCGGCCCCGTCGCCCTGATCGGCAAGCAGTCGGTGGTGGTTGGTCTCGATAATGGCGTTGTCCTCGGCATGGACGGCAATCACGGCCGGCGCCGTGGCAAACAGGCGGTCGAGCGCCTCGTCGGTGTCCAGCACCAGCGAGCCGGTCGTCGCCCCTATAAACAGTTTGATGCCCGCAACGGCGCGGCTATAGTCAACGTCCCGGAGCTCGTCGAGGTTGGAGGCCGTGGCGCCTACCATCAGCCCCATGTTGCCAACCTTGCGACCCTCGGCCAGTTTTATTTTTTCTTCAATCAAAGCGCGCGAAGTGGTTGCCGGCGAGGTGTTTGGCATATCTATCCACGACGTTATGCCCCCGGCGGCGGCGGCACGGCTCTCGCTCTCGATGGTCGCCTTGGAGGTCATGCCCGGCTCGCGGAAGTGGACATGCTCGTCGATACCCCCGGGGAGCAACAGCGCCCGGCGGCCGTCGATTTTGACGTCGGCTTCGATGCCGTCGGCGCTCGGCGTCGGCTCCACAGCGGCGATGGTGTCGCCCTCAACGAGCACGCGCCCCATGAACGGCGCCCGTCCGGCCCCGGCTATCTCCACATTATATATCAGCAACGTCGTCGGCTTCATTTTCGCTCATATTTCTTGAACCAACTGCCAACCTTGAGCTGAACGACTCCCAAGACAGCCTCGCCAAAAATTCCCGAACTCATCTTTGACGTCCCGAGCACGCGGTTGACAAAAATGATGGGCACTTCCTTGATGGTGAAGCCATACTTGTGGGTGGTGAACTTCATCTCAATCTGGAACGCATAGCCCTTGAACTTGATGTTGTCGAGCGGCAGCGTCTCGAGCACGCGGCGCGTGTAGCAGCAGAAACCCGCCGTCGTGTCGTGAACCGGGATTCCGGTCACAAAGCGGACATATTTTGACGCATAATAACTCATCAGCACGCGCCCCATCGGCCAGTTGACAACGTTGACGCCCGACACATAGCGGCTGCCAATCGACATATCGGCGCCGTCGACCGCACAGGCTCGATACAGTTCCAGCAAGTCCTTGGGATTGTGGCTGAAATCGGCGTCCATCTCAAAGACATAATTGTACTGCTTGCGCTCCAACGCCCATTTAAAGCCGGCTATATAGGCCGTTCCGAGCCCCAGTTTACCCTCGCGCTCAACAAGATGCACGCGCCCGGGATACTCGGCTATCTTTTGCCGCACAATCGCAGCCGTCCCGTCGGGCGAATTGTCGTCGATAATCAACACATCCATCGGCTTGGGGAGCGCCAACACCGCGTCAATTATCGCCGCCACATTCTCCTTCTCGTTGTAGGTAGGAATGATGACGACGCTATCAACAGCGTCGGCCTTCAGATGGTCGGCGGCAGGCGCCGGGCGCCCGGCAGTCGCGGTGGCAGTAGCCTCGGCAAGAGTTACGTCAGTAGTCATAATGGCTCACGATTGAAAGCGATTTCCTTTGATTGCACAAACTTACAATCTTTTTTCAACTTTACCAAAAAAATCATTTAGACACCCTCCATTTTTGCAAAGTATCGTGGCGTTGAGCAAACGCTCGTGACGTGGAGCTCCCGCTCCACGACTTAACCAAATCCGGGTAGCCCGGTTATCCGGTCGGTACGCGACGTGTCGCCTATCATCGAGGAGCCGGGAGCCCCTCGTCACGACGTTAGCAACCCGGCGTTTGCCATCGAAGAAATGTGGGGAGTCCGGTGTCCCCGGCCGGGGGATAGGATATGTTAAAACGGCGCGGGGAAGCGGGATTTGTTGGAAGATACGGGATATATTACTATCTTTGTGGCCGATTGCTTTTTTATCAACCTTAATTCAAGTTTTACTTATGAAGAGACTGCTTCTCTTTGCCACAGTCGTGGTGTTGGCTTGCTTCTCAGCGCTGGCCTCCATCACGTGCCGTGGTACGGTTGTTGATGATCAAGGAGAGCCGCTGATTGGCGCTACAGTTAGTGCCCCGGGCACCAACGTGGCAACGGCGACTGACATCGACGGTAATTTTACGCTGTCGGTACCCGATGGTACCAAATCTTTGCACGTTGAATATATCGGCTACAAGCCGGCCGACGTGCAGGTCAGCAAGGAGTTAATGACAATTGCAATGGCTGTAGAGGCAACGGTTCTGAAGGACGTCGTTGTCACCCAGTCAATGGCACGCACTCGCCAGACCCCCGTGGCGGTGTCGACCATCGACGCGTCGACCATTGAGGTCAAACTTGGCAACCAGGAGTTCCCCGAAGTGCTGAAGACCACGCCAGGTGTCTGGGCTACCAAAGACGGTGGCGGTTATGGCGATGCCAAGATTAACATGCGCGGTTTCAAGACCGAGAATGTCGCTGCCCTTATCAACGGTATTCCTGTCAACGACATGGAATGGGGCGGTATCTATTGGTCAAACTGGGCCGGTCTTAGCGACGTGACGGCAATGATGCAGACCCAGCGCGGTCTCGGTGCCGCCATCGTGTCGGTTCCCTCGGTGGGTGGTACGATTTCGATTAACACCAAGACGCTCGACGTCAAGCGCGGCGGCAACGTGTTCTATGGAATGGGCAACGACGGGCTGAACCACATCGGTTTTTCGGCCTCGACGGGTGTTTCAAAGAATGGCTGGGCCGTGACACTGTTGGGCGCCCGCAAGTGGGGCGACGGCTATGTCCAGGGCACCGATTTCAACGCCTATACTTATTTTATCAACATCTCCAAGCGCCTCAACGACAAGCATCAGTTGTCACTGACCGCTTTTGGCTCGCCCCAGACCCACTACAAGCGCTCGTCGCAGGACGGTCTGACCATCATGGGCTGGCAGAATGTCAAGAATTATATGGACGGCGAGAGCATGTATAAGTATAACCCGACATTTGGTTATGACCTCAACGGCCAGGTTCGCTCGTCAAACAAGAATGCTTACCACAAGCCTCAGATTTCTCTTAACCACATCTGGCAAATCAACTACAAGTCGTCGCTGTCGAGCGCCGTCTATGTATCGCTTGCCAACGGCTATGGCTACAGCGGTCAGGGCCGCGGAACGTGGAACGGCCAGTCAATCAGTTACTCAAGCTGGTATGGCGCAAGCAACGGCGTGCTGAATACCCTCTTCCGCCGCGCCGACGGCACTTTTGACTATGGTGCAATCCAGTTGATGAACCAGGAGTCGACCACCGGTTCAAACATGATTATGTCACGCTCGGTCAACTCCCACCAGTGGTATGGCCTCGTGTCGACCTACAAGAACGAGATTATCGAGAACCGCCTCAACCTGACTGCCGGTATCGATATGCGCTACTACATCGGTTTCCACAAAAACGTCATCGAGGACCTCTATGACGGCGAATACTACATGGACGACTCGACCCGTAAGGGCGTATCGCCGGCCAACAACGCCGCGGCTGCCGACCCCAATTGGAAATACCAGAAACTCGGCGTTGGCGACGTTGTCTATCGCGACTATGACGGCCACACCGCTCAGGAAGGCGCATACGCACAACTGGAATACTCGCTGATGGACAAGCGACTGACGACCGTACTCGCCGGCTCGCTCTCCAACACTACCTACTGGCGCGTCGACCACCTCTATTATGACAAGGAGCACGAGCGCTCTGAAACCCTGAACTTCCTCGCCGGGACAATCAAGGGTGGTGCCAACTTCAATATCGACCGCCACAACAATGTCTATGTCAACGGCGGTTACATCACCCGCGCACCGTTCTTCTCGGGCGGTGCTTTCCTCCAGGCTACTACTTCAAATGCCACCAACCCCAACGCCGTCAACGAGAAAGTCGGCTCTATCGAGGTTGGTTATGAATACCACTCGCCCATCTTCACCGCCACCCTCAACGGTTACTTCACCAAGTGGATGGACAAGACCACTACCCGAAGCGGCGACATGGACAACGGCGACCGCTACTACTTCAACATGCAGGGCGTGGATGCCCGCCACATGGGTGTCGAGGTCAACTTTGTCTACAAACCGACCACATGGATGGATGTCAACGGTATGCTCTCGCTCGGCGACTGGATTTGGGACAGCAACACCACCGGTTACTTCTATAACTCGAGCGGCCAGCCCATCAGCAATACCCGCACGGGCGCCATCGCCAGCGGCATTTTTGCCGAGGACCACGCTCGCGCAACCCTCAACCAGAAAGGCCGCAAGGTTGGTGGCTCGGCTCAGACAACCGGCTATCTCGGTCTCAACTTCCGTCCCCTCAAGGGATGGCGCGTTGGCATCGACTGGACATTCAATGCTCGCAACTACAGCGACTACACCATCTCGTCGAGCGACTATGCTCCCGGCGCCGTCATCGAGGTCAAAGACCCGTGGCAGATTCCTTGGGGACAGCAGTTTGACCTCTCGGCAAGCTATCGCTTCAAGATTGGCGGCCTCGACGCTACAGTCTTTGGCAACGTCTATAACCTGTTCAACTACAACTATGTAGTCGACGCCTACACCGCCTCGGGCAGCAACGGCACTTGGGAAAACGCCTATCGCGTGTTCTATGCGTTTGGCCGCACATACGCCTTGCGTCTCAAGGTTGCTTTCTAATTCCATCGAGTAATAAACATATTGAAAATAAAGATGATGAAATCAAATTTCAAATATACGTTTCTGACCCTTGGCGCCGTCATGCTGCTCAGCAGCTGTAACGAGAACGCATGGAACGACGGCCTCGATGGGTTTGAGCAGCCGCCGGTCTATAGCGCCACCGAGACGGTCACCTACACGCTGACCGAGGCCGACTATAAGACCATCTCGACCCTGGCCGCAAACGTCACGCTCGCCCAGGCCGCCGGCCAGAGCGACGCCCTCGCCGCCATCGGCACCAACGGCTACTTTGCCACCGAAGAAGAGGCCCGCCTCTACATTCCCGCGTTCCTCTCCCAGTCATCGTTCCCCTATTTCGCGCTCAACAACGAGTCGTCGATTAAGGTTTCCTACAACGTTGAGAGCAACCTCAGCGACGAGGTTGCCGCCATCAATGCCTCGGTCGAGCAATACACCGTCAGCGAGAGCGACTACATCGACGCCTGGGGCAGCGACGACGACTATATCCGCGCCTTTGCGCCCATGTGTCCCGCCAACCGCAACATCGTCAAGATTCTCGCCCGCGAGTATGACGACGCTGTTAACGGCACATACGCCGTAGTGACCTACAACGAGGCTGCCGTCAACCCAATCTTTGGCACCGTAGGCGGCGACGATACCCCCGCCGGCCCGTGGGAACCCACCTCGGTTATCGGCTCGGCAACGATTGGCGACAACATTACCGTCAACGGCTATGTCACCGCCATCTGCTCGCGTGGATTTGTCGTGACCGACAATAGCGGGTCGATGCTTTGCTACCAGAGCAGCGGCTTTGACCAGAACGCCGTTGCCATCGGCAACCAGGTGACGGTCAAGGGCGACGTTTCCCAGTATAACCGCGGCCTCCAGATTGCCGTTACCTCCGAGAGTTACACCGTCATCGGCATGAGCGACTACACCTATCCCGCTCCCGCCGTTCAGTCGACCGCCGACATTGTCGCCGCCTGTGGCGAGACCGGCAACTTCCTTGCCAAGTATGTCCAGATACGCGGCCGCCTGTCGATTAGCAATAACTACTACAACGTTATCCTCGACGGCGAAGACAACGTTCAGGGCAGCATCTACTATCCCGCCGATGCCCTCAAGGCCGGCCTCGTCGACGGCGAGACCTACACCTTCACCGGCTATTTCATGGCCGTCAGCGGCTCGGGCAGATATTATAACGTGCTCCTGACCGGCTATAGCACCGGCACCTCGGCTCCCGCCATTCGCCGCGCCCCCGTCGGCACCACCGAGACCACCGAGAAAGTCGGCGTCTATGTCTACAACGGCAACGACTGGGCCGTTCCTGCCAACACCGTCATCCTCCAGCCCGCCGACTATACCGCTATGGGTCAGACCTACGGCAACCTCTCGGGCGACCACCCCAAGACCCTCGTCCCCGTTTACCTCGCCCACAATTTCCCCTACGCCGTTGAGGGCGACGTCAAGACCGTTGTCTACAAGTACTACAACGGCTCGACAACGACCTACCGCGCCGGCGAGTATCAACTCATCGAGGGAACTTGGACCCTCAATCAGGGCCTGACCACCGACCAGTTCACAAAGAGCGAGGGCGAGT
>JAFLTK010000018.1 GCA_022511505.1 Muribaculaceae bacterium | reverse complement strand
GCGGGACGCGTTGGCGTTCATCTTGCAAAATATTTTGCCGACGAGCAGCAGGATGTGTTTCTCGTCGATAGGGACTCAAGGAAGTTGGCGGTGCTTGAGGCCGATTTCAATTTGCGCACGTTTCAAGGTGACCCGACCGAGTTTGAAACGTTGCGCAAGGCCGACGCGGGCGATGCCGACATTTTTGTGGCGGTGACGGCCGACACTGCCGAGAATCTGGTGGCGTGCTCGATGGCCAAGTCGATGGGCGCCGGGATGACGATTGCGCGTGTTGACAAATATAGTTTCCTGATGCCTGACAATGAAGCGTTTGTGAAGCGCATGGGCGTGGACCACGTTGTTTTTCCCGACTATCTGGCGGCCGAGACTGTAATCTCGTCGCTTGAACACGGGTGGTGTCGCGAGTGGTCGGAATTTGAGGACAGCGCGATAATAATGGCGTCGGTGACGGTCAACGACTCGTCGCCCGTCGCCCGCAGGCAACTCAAAGAGTTGTCGCGCGAGAGCCGCGAGTTGCATGTGTCGGCCCTGCGTCGCAACCACCACACCATCATCCCCGGCGGCGATGACACTATCCTTCCCGGCGACATTCTTTATATCACCGTCACGCCCGAGGGGGTCGAGACCGTCAAGCAACTGATTGGCATCGAGGTGCTTCCGATTAAGAAAGCCGTCCTGATGGGTGGCAGTATGGTGTCAGAACTGATATGCCGCCTTGCAGGGCGAGAGTTCGCGTTTGTCATCATCGAGAAAGAAATCGAGCGTTGCCGCGAGTTGATGGAATCGTGTCCCGACAGCGAAATCATCTGTGGCGACGGCAGCGAGATTGACGTCCTTGAGGAGGCGGGAATCAACAAGGCCGACGCCTTTGTGGCGCTGACCGACAACACCGAGAGCAACATCCTCTCCTGCCTGACGGCTCGCGACGTCGGTGTGCCCAAAAATATCGCCGAGATTGAAAAAGAGCAACTTATAGCCAAAGCCGAGTCGTTCCAACTCGGGTCTATTATCAACAAGCCCATTATCACGGCAACCGCCATTTTTCAGTTGATTCTCGACGCCAACGTCGACTCGACAAAATATTTTGGCGTGCCCGACGCCGAGATTGGCCGCATCCAGGTCAAGGAGGGAACGTTCCTGACCAAAAAGCGGGTGATGGACCTGCGGTTGCCTCAGGGTGTCACCTTTGCCGGCATGACCCGCGACGGGCGCGGCGAGATGGTGACCGGCACGACGCAGTTCATGCCCGGTGATATCGTGATAGTGTTCAGCCTGGCCGGCTCGTTGAAGAGGGTCGAAAAACTTTTTGGCCGATGAGAGCGTTATCGATGACAACACGGTCGGCGAGCAGCCGCCGGATAAATCTGCCCAAGCAGTTGACACTCTTGGGGTTACTGCTGATAATCGAGGCCGGATTTATGGCTGTTCCGATGGCCGTGTGTCTGGCGTATGGCGAGAGCGACTGGCTGCCGTTTCTCGTCTCGATAGGGATAACAGCCGTTGCCGGCATCTTGCTCCACACCCTTCCGCGCCCGCACAGCGAAAGTCTCGGGCGTCGCGACGGCTGCATGATAACGTGTGTGGTCTGGATAATGTACTCGCTGTTTGGGATGTTGCCGTTTATTCTCGGTTCGCCCCGTCTGAATGTCAGCGAGGGATTTTTTGAGACAATGTCGGGCTTCACCACGACCGGCGCCACCGTCATCCGCGACATCGAGTCGTGCAGCCACGGCATCCAGATGTGGCGCGCTCTGACCCAGTGGATTGGCGGCCTCGGGATTGTGCTTTTCACGCTGACGGTTATCCCGTCGCTCAACAACAGCCGCGGCATTTTCATGTTCCACGCCGAGGTTTCGGGCATTACCCACGACAAAATCGGCGCCCGCATTGCCAACACGGCCAAAATCCTCTGGGGCCTCTATGGCGTCATCACCATTATCCTGATTGGGCTGCTCTGGATTGGGCCGATGAACTTCTTTGAAAGCGTTTGCCACGCTTTCGCGGCCATCTCGACCGGCGGTTTCTCGACCCACAACGACAGCATCGCTTCTTACGACTCTTTTTATGTCAAGACCGTGCTGAGCATCTTCATGTTCATTGGCGGTGTCAACTTCGGGCTGATTTATGCCGCCGTCACCGGCCGGGTCAAGGACCTGCTGAAAAACGACGTGTTGCGCGCCTACCTGTGGTTGATAGCACTAAATTACATTCTGACAGTTATTTCCATTCTCCACGCCGGCAGCTGGACCGGATGGCAAAGCTTGACTATTGACCCGGTGTTTCACATCGTCTCGGCGATGACGTCGACCGGTTTTGGCGCCGGCAACTTCGAGGCGTGGGGCGAACTGGCGCTCGTGCTGACAATCATCATGATGTTTTTTGGAGCGTGCGCCGGGTCAACCACCGGCGGCGCCAAGATTGACCGCCTGCTCTACATGCTGAAAAACTTCAAGGTCGAGATAAAGCGCGCCGTGTCGCCGCGCAGCATGCAAGCCATCAGAATCAACAACCAGGTCGTCACCCCCGAGCACACCAACGAGATTATCGCTTTCCTGCTGATATACACCGCGTTGATAATCGTCGGCGGCGTGTTGCTGTCGGCCCTCGATTTCCCGATTGTCGACGCCTTTTTCTCGTCGGTATCGTGTGCCTCCAACAACGGCCTCGGAGCCGGCGTCACCGGTGTCACCGGCTCCTACGACTTTGTGCCCGCCGTCGGCAAGTGGGTGATGTCCTTCCTGATGCTTGCCGGCCGTCTCGAAATCTTCGCCCTTATCATGCTCGTCACCCCCTCCTTCTGGCGCCGCTAATCCCAATCAAAGTAGCGCCGCCATGTATACCGGCAAGCAAAACAAATCGCCCTCTTTGCGCAGGTCCTTTGTGTATAGCAAGTACCTCTCCTTTATGCGCGATGAATATTTGTTCCGGAACATATCTATCGATTTATGAGTAGCATATCCCGATGACTTTACCTCAATCGGGCAAATTTTGCTATCGCGACTGATTAGGAAATCTATCTCATAACTTCTGACACTCTTACTTTCTTCATTTTTATCTCTAAACGTGTAATAGTATAACTTATGGCCGGCACTGCGTAACATTTGGGCCACTACGTTTTCATAGATAAAACCAAGGTCAGTAGGCAATTTGTCGAGCAGTAGTTTTTGATAGATAGTGTTTTCAGTGATTTCTTTGTCCATAAAAGATAGCGTCACAAAAAGGCCTGTATCAGCAAGATAAATCTTGAAAATGTCATAATTGGCGTGGAGGGCAAATCCAACGCCGGGGTCATTGGCGTGATAGGCATAATTGACCGTCAACGAATCGGCAATATCGGCAAAAACCTCTCCTAAACGTGATGGGCGCCCGTTTTCAATCACGTTGCCTACGCGATATTGCGAGGTGTTGCGCGAGAGTTCGGCGGGAATAGATGTAAAGATAGTTGACGCTCGGCCATACGGGTCTATCTTTCTGAAATCATCGATGTAAAGTTGAAGTATGTTTCGTTTTATCTTGTCGATATAAGTGAAATTTTGGTCGGCAAGATAGGCCGCCACGGCCTGTGGCATCCCGCCAACGAGTATATAAAGCCTGAAATCTTTCATCAACGACCTATGGGTTGAATCGCCGGCAGCCTTTTTGTTTTCATAGAGATATCTAATCAGTTCATATTCCTTACCTTTCCCGACGGCCCACAAAAACTCCTCAAAATCCATGGGGAACATTTCTATCTGTTCCTCCTCGCTTGGGATTAAGATTCCTTCCACATTTTTCTTGATGGATAATAATGAGCCGGTCTCGATATAGTCATATCTTCCATCTTTAACAAAATATTTTATTGCCTGGCGTGCCTTGGGACATAATTGCACCTCATCAAAGATTATCACCGATTTGCGTTTATGCAAATCGACCCCGGTCAGGGCTTGCAGGCGGAGGAAAAAGAAATCGATGTCGGCCGTGTTGTCAAACAATTCCAATATCTCGGGTTTAACATCGGCAAAATCAATAATGATATATGATTTATATTCTTTTCTGGCAAATTCCTCGGCGATAGTTGATTTGCCGATGCGTCTTGCTCCCTTGATGAGAAGGGCTGAAGAGCCCCGTGCTTGACGTTTCCATTCAAGCATTTTATCATAAATTTTACGCCTAAAAATAGTAGTTTTTGCCATAAAAATGTAATTGTATGATTTTCAGCGCAAAGATAATCAACTTTCACGCTATAGCAAAATTTTTTATGGGCAACTTTCACGCTATAGCAAAATTTTTTCGGGGTAAGTTTCACGCTATAACGAAATTTGAGCGGGCGGAAGGCGCTGATTTTGTCCCCGGTGTGAGCCCGAAGTTGGCCGAAAAAACACGGCTTTAATTGGGCCGGGGGAAAGCGGGGGAGGTGGCGGTGGTCAGGGTGTCGCCGTCGAGGAAGACGAGGAGGGCGTGGACGTCGGGGAGACGGTTAATCATGGCAAGGGCCGAGTCGGGGTTCATGGCCATGCAGGCGGTGGCGAGGGCATCGGCAGTCATGCAGTCGGGGGCGATGATGGTTGCCGAGGCGACGCGGCTCATGACGGGGCGTCCGGTCACGGGCGAGATTGTGTGGCCAAAAGCGGGGTTGCCGAGCGAGTCGCGCTTGAAGTTGCGGTAGTTGCCCGAGGTAGCGATGCCACAGTCACCGGGGGCGATGACCATCAGGGGGATGTTGATGATGGCGGTGTCGTTGATGACCGGCTTGTCGACCTGAATGTGCCACGGCTGCCGGCGGCTGTTGACGCCCTGCATGGCGATTTCGCCGCCAATCTCGACCATGTAGTCGGAGACGCCGTTGCGGCGGAACATCTCGGCGATGAGGTCACACCCCATTCCTTTGGTTATTGCGCTGAAATTGAACTCGGTAGCGGGTGTTTTCTTGACCATGTTACCGTCCGGGTCGATGGCACATTCGGCGATGCCGACGGCCATCAGAGCCGAGTCGATTTGGGCCTGGGAGGGCATCACGTCGCCGCCGCGGTAGCCGAAGCCCCAGAGGTTGACGAGCGGCGCGACGGTGGGGTCAAACAGGCCGCCGCTGGCCTGATTGATAGCCCGGGAGGCGTTGAAAACACGGCGAATGAGCGTGTCGGTGGCCATCGCCTCGCCGCGGTTGATGAGCGAGATGGCCGACGAATCGACGAAAGGCGACAGGGATACTTCGACTTGGCGGAAGATGTCACGAATCGAGTCGTCGAGCGACGTCGTCGAGCGGTAGACGATGTGGTAAAGTGTGTTCCAGGTCGAGCCGTCGAGCTGGCGATACGCGGGCGCGGGGGTGCAGCCGTGTCCGGCAACGATGGCGACGATTATGGCTATTATGAACGGTAACTTTTTCATTTAGAGGTCTTGGCATTGTTGACGTTGTTGATGCTCAGTAACATCAATAAAAAACAATAACAACAGTGACAACAGTAACAACAATAAAAACTATTCTTCGATTCCGGTCGGCTCCCAAAGATACATGCGGTCGCTGGGTCGCACTTTGCGTCCGGTCTTGATTGAGAATCGGTCGCCCTTGACGGCTCGAGGAACGCTCTTGAGGTCGACGCGTATGTCGTCGACCGTCAGCATCAGGGCGCCGGTTGTGGGACCGGTGATGATGATTTCGTCGCCGACGTTGAGCTCGCCGCTCTCCATGAGGAACTCGCCGACTTGGAGTTTTGAGAAATAACCGGTGACCTTGGCGATGTAGCGCTTGACTCGCGTGGCCGATGAGCCATATTTCGACGACCACTCACCGAGGCGCTGCCCGAGGTAGTAGCCGTCCCAGAAACCGCGGTTGAAGATGGAGGCAAGGCGGCCGCGCCAGTGGTCGATGCGCCCGGGGGTGTAGGTGCCGTCACAGATGGCGTTGAGCGCTTCGTTGTAACACTCGACCGCAATCTTGACATACTCCGGGCCGCGGGCGCGTCCCTCGATTTTGAAAACGCTGACGCCGGCGTCGACCATCTTGTTGAGGAAGTGGATTGACAGCAGGTCTTTAGGCGACATGACATATTGGTTTTCGATGTCGAGTTGGTCGCCGGTCTCGCGGTCGGTGACGGTATAACTGCGGCGGCAGATTTGGGTGCATGCGCCGCGATTGGCGCTGGAGTTCATCTGGTGGAGGCTCAGGTAACACTTGCCCGAAACGGCCATGCAGAGGGCGCCGTGGCAGAACATCTCGAGGCGCACGGGTTGTCCCGCCGGGCCACAAATATTCTCGCTGACGATGGCGTCGTGGATGACCTTCACCTGGTCAAGATTGAGCTCGCGGGCAAGGACCATAACGTCGGCCCAGCGGGCGTAGAAGCGAACGGCCTCGATGTTGGTGATGTTGACCTGGGTGGAAATGTGGACCTCGACGCCAACCGAGCGGGCATAGAGGATGGCGGCGATATCGCTGGCGATGATGGCCGAGATACCGGCTTCGCGCGCTGCATCGATAATCAGGTGGCAGCGCTCGATGTCGCCGTCATAGATGACAGTGTTGACTGTCAGATAGGTTTTTACGCCGCGGGTGTGGCACAACGAGGCGATGTCACGCAAGTCGTCGAGCGTGAAGTTGGCGCTTGAGCGGGAGCGCATGTTGAGTCCCTCGACCCCAAAATATATCGCGTCGGCGCCGGCCTCGAGCGCCGCTATCAGCGACTCGCGGCTGCCGACGGGCGCCATTATTTCAAAATCATTTCGTTCCATGCAAGGTCCGTTTTCAATATATATTGTTGCAAAGGTACAAAATTTTTTCAACACCCGTGCCGACCATCGATAGACCCAAGGGAATGGGTTTAGAAGGTTTCTTCGTCGATGGAGTAGTTTAGGAAGTCGACGAGCGGGCGGGTCAGGAGCAGGCGCCGGGCGGCGACTTCGGGCCAATCGGGATTGTTGAAGAAGTCGCGGCCGATGGTGTTGACGAGGCCGATGTCTTTGAGCCGGAGCAGGTGGGCGTAGGGATGGTTGCGGTCCCAGCCTTTGGGGACGGTTTTCAGGCGGTCGCCGGCCCAGTCGTGGAAATATTCTTTGAGCGCGGGGTTGTTGATGATTTCTTCAAACTCGTCGATGTTGTCAATCATGGCGTGGCGCAGTTTGCGCAACATGGGCGACGGCGGGTTCCAGATACCGGTGTATAGACCACAATCTTCGATGCCGACATGGATGTAGTAGGCGGCACGGTCGAGTTTGCGGCCCCATGGCGAAATGAGTGCCGAGAAATAGGTTTTGTAGGGCGTCTTGTCGAGGCTGAAACGCGTGTCGCGATAGATGCGGTAGGAGGCTGTGCGGCCGGTTTGAGATGCCAGTTCGGGAATCTCTGTTGTCATGACGGCAATGAGGCGGTCGAGGTCGGCATACCATTGCTCACGCAGGGCGTCAAACTCTGACTTGTGTTCCTGAAACCAAGGGCGGTTGTTGTTGGCTCCCAGACGGGTCAGGAAATCGAATAGCGGATTTTGCATGGCGTTCATTTTACTTCTTCCCATTCGACGTCGGTTATCTGTTGCTGCACTTCGTAGGAGACTGTCTCGCCGGTTGAGGTCTGTGTCTGAGTGGAAGATACAGTAATTTCTTCGTAGTCGATGTATTCGCCGACGGTGCTGTCGATTTTCTTCTTGCGGGGCGGTTTTGGCGGCTGCTGTTGCTGCTGGCGGCGCTGATTGCGGGCGTCATCGGGGTCGATGCCCATGCTTCGGAAGAAATCTCGCGTCTGCCGTTGCTGTCGTCGCACGGCCGAATAGACGCGCCAAATAGGGCGAACGACAAAGATGAAAAGCAGGACGAGGAGAAATATGGTAACGAACATATTTGTCTAATGTCTGAACGAAATAAAACGGTGTTTATTCAAAATTTTTGCGGGCGACGGCCGAGATGAGGACATAAAGGATTATGGTCCACATCAAGCCGGGGATTCCATCGGTAATAACAAATAAGATGGCGGCAAGGATGATGACATAGCGGCGGAAATTTTCACGCCAGTTAAAATTTTTGAATTTAAGCGAGAAAATTTTGATATTGCTGACCATCAGAAGCGCCTCAAGGAACATGATTATGAGCACGGTGGCGACGCCGGGGAATCCGTGGATGGAAATCCAGGCGGTGTAGCCAATCCAAAAAATGGCGTTGGCAGGTATAGGCAAGCCGATGAACGAGGTTGTCTGGCGGTCGTCAATGTTGAAGCGGGCGAGCCTTAGGGCGCCGATGACGGCGATGAAGAGGGCGCAGTAGGCCCAAAGGGAGGGGCCGGCGTAGTGTTGGACGACGTTAAACAGCAACAGCGAGGGCGCGAGGCCAAACGAAACGAGGTCACAAAGCGAGTCGAGTTCCTTGCCCATGGGCGAGTAGGCTTTTAGCGCGCGCGCCATGGCACCGTCAAGGAAGTCCATCAGGGCGGCAATGCCGATAAAGATGTAGGCCCATTGCAATCCGGTCAGCGAGCAGGAAAGGGTCTCAAAAGCGCTGAACGACAGGATGCAGGCAATCGAGCCGGCAATCAAGTTGCAGCAGGTAATGGTGTTGGGTATCGAGGCCTTTATTTTGGCTAAGAATGTCATAGGGGGGTAGGGGAGTGGGTAGGAAAATAATTCAGATGCAGGCGATACTTACGGCTTTTTGAGGCGAGCCACGGGGGTAATGCCGCCGGTTGTCTTGTCGCCTATTTTGACAAAAATCTCGGTGTCGAGCGGGAGGTAAATGTCGACTCTCGAGCCAAATTTGATAAAGCCCATGTGCTGGTGGATTGAGCAAATTTCGCCAGGCTCGGCGTAGGTGACAATGCGGCGGGCAACGGCACCGGCAATCTGTCGCACGAGCACCTGATGGCCGTCGTGGGTCTTGATTAGCACAGCCGAGCGCTCGTTTTCGACGCTTGCCTTAGGGAGGTAGGCCGACATGAAGCGACCGTCCTGATGGCTGACCATCTCAACTATACCGTTGACGGGGAACCAATTGGCGTGAACGTTGAACACGCTCATAAATACCGACAGCTGGATGACGCGGCGATGGAGAATCTCGGCCTCATAGGTTTCTTCAAGGGCTACAACCGTTCCGTCGACCGACGACACAACAAGGTCGGGCGTCACAGGCCCGTCAAAATCGCGATGGGGCGAGCGGAAGAAGTTGACGACAAGCAAGTAGAAAATGGCCGAGATGGCTGAGAAGATTATCGGGATTACACGTAACCCAATGAAAAGCCACGCCAGGAGGTTGACGGCTCCCAGCATTAGGAACAGAAGTATCAGAATGACCGTTCCCTCGTGGTGTATTTTTACTTTCATTCGTGGCATAACTATACCAGGGTTATCATGGCTTGTGATGTAATGGTATAAATCCGGTTTCGGGATGCAAAGTTAAATTAAATTTTTAATTTATAAAAGAAGAATAGCGTTAAGTTGATTGCGCTAAGGCATAAAAATGATAATTTCGGGCAAAAACGGCCCGAAAGAAGGTTTATTCGAGACCAAATTGTTTAATTTTGCGATAGAGGGTGCGTTCAGAGATGTTCAACTGGCGTGCCGTCTCTTTGCGTCGGCCGCCGTTGCGAGTCAGTGCGTCATGGATGGTCTGTTTCTCGGTTTCCTCGAGGGTGGCTTGGGGGTCATTGTAGGTGACGGGCGTCTCGTCGATGTTTACGATTGAAGTCGAGCGCGCGGGCGTGTCGTCCTTGAAATTGACCGAGATGACGTCACGGGTTTTTGACGCGTTGGAGGTTAGGTCAGAGTCATGGTGACGGTCAACCTCGTCGAGACGTTCCCTAAGCGACTGTAACTCATGCTGTAACGATAGAATCATGCCAAAAAGCATGTCACGTTCGCGGCCGTAGGACGCCTCGGGCTTGGCCACGGCGGGGACGTAGTCGACATTGCGGGGCAGGTGGGCCGAAATCATGTCGGCGTCAATGTTCTCGCCGGCGTCAAAGAGAGCGACCTGGTCGATGACATTTTTGAGCTCGCGGACGTTGCCGGGCCAACGGTAGGCGCGCAACAGGCGCTTGGCGTCGTCGGTCAGCGTGACGGGCGGCATGCGGTATTTCTGAGCGAAGTCGGCGGCAAATTTGCGGGCGAGCAGGTTGATGTCGTTGCCGCGGTCGCGCAACGGCGGGACGATGATTGAGACGGTCGACAGTCGATAGAACAGGTCTTCGCGGAAACGGCCGTCGGCCACGGCGCGGGCCATGTCGACGTTGGTGGCGGCAACGATGCGCACGTTGGTTTTCTGGACCGTCGACGAGCCGACTTTGATGAACTCGCCGTTTTCGAGCACACGGAGCAGTCGAGCCTGGGTTGTCAGCGGCAGTTCGGCGACCTCGTCGAGAAAAATCGTTCCCCCGTCGGCCTCCTCAAAATAGCCTTTGCGGGTGGCCACGGCGCCGGTAAAGGCACCTTTCTCGTGGCCGAACAGTTCGCTGTCGATGGTGCCCTCGGGGATGGCGCCACAGTTGACGGCAATATATTTGGAGTGTTTGCGGTGGCTGTATTGGTGGATGATTTTGGGGAAAAATTCCTTTCCGGTGCCACTCTCGCCGGTGACAAGAACCGACAGGTCGATGGGCGCAACCTTCAGCGCGCGTTCGACGGCCGCAATCAACGCCGGCGCAGTGCCGACGATGCCAAAACGCAGTTTGGCCTCGTTGACTTGCTCGGGAATATTGTGCATATCAGGCATTTGTGATTTCTATTTTAAATTTCGAGTTTCGAGTTTAAAGTTTAAAGTTAACTTCATAACCCATAACCTCATAACCTTCAACTTGAGCGAAACGTTGAATTATTTGTATCGGTCGCGCAGTTCGTATGTGCGACCTTTGATGAAACGGCCAAGTTCCTCGATAGAGTCTGAGTGGGCTTTCAGTTCGTCGACCGAAATGGGGTCGCCGACGCTGACGTGGAGCGTGTCGCCATGGCGGTTAAATACCTCGGCGGGAAGGCGGAGTGTGCGCAACTGCCAGCAGACGACGCCAAGGAAATTGAACCACCACGAGTTGCTGCCGTGGAAGAAGATGGGGATGACCGGGACATTCAACTGCTTGATAAGGCGGATTATAGATGGCTGCCACTCGCGGTCTTCGAGTCTGAGACGGCGGTTGACCTTGGAGACGGCGCCGGCCGGGAAGAAGCCGATTGGGTCGCCGCGGCGCACCTGCATAATCGCCTCTTTCATGCCGCGCATCGACACCGCTTTCTTGGCCGGGTCGTCGCTGGCAAGGGCATCGACGGCGATGAAATTGGGGCGCATGGCCGAGATATAGTTCAGTATCATGTTGACCATCACCTTGAAACGCGGACGTCGCCGGCCGATGATATTGATTAGCGTGATGCCGTCCATGGCGCCAAAGGGGTGGTTGCTGACGGTGATGAACGCTCCCTCAGGCAGGTTGTCGAGCACCTGCTCGTTGTCGATGCGCAGTTTGATGTCGAGGTCGTTCAGGACGCCTTGGCAGAACTCCCAGCCCGGGGTCTTGCAATTGTCGGAGTGGATTTTGTTGACCTTGTCAATCGAGAGAAATTTCATCAGAAAGCGGATGATTTTCGGGTGATTTTTCAAGGGGGGCGCCATGTTGGCGATATCCTCGGCCGACAGTACATCGGGCCTTATATCATATTGTTGAGATTGGTCCATCATCAAAGTGGGTGTTAATTTGAATGGCAAAATTAATGAAAATCTTTGAGATAACTATAAAATTCAGGGGATTTTGGTTTTTTGTGGGAATAGCGGGAGGAGTGGGAGGTGGTTTTGATTAAATTTTGGTTTTTGGAAAGTTTTGATTAATTTTGTGCCGCAAAAACAGAAATGAGCCCCGGTAGTTCAACGGATAGAATAGAAGTTTCCTAAACTTTTGATAGCAGTT
>JAFLTK010000017.1 GCA_022511505.1 Muribaculaceae bacterium | reverse complement strand
TCCGCATCACCGTCTTCGGCTTCCCGGCCCGCTATCGCGCCCGTCCCGACAACGTCAATAATAACCAGACTCCCACCAACAACCGCAATATCAACATCAACATAAGCAACAATTGATATTCAATCTTGTACCTAAAGCGAGACGGCCTAACCCCGCCTCGCTTTTTTTATCCGCCCGGTCTACCTTGATTTTTGTCTGCCGGAGGCGGGTGTGAGCCCGGAGGGCGAAAAGCGCCGCCCCGTCCGGCTCGGATGGCGAAATTTCATCGAGGGGTTTTGTATAAAATTTGAGCGAAATGTTGTACCTTTGCGGTCATGACACCCGAAGAAAAACTTGCACTTGAAGAAAAGGTCATCACGATGCTCAAAACCGTGTTTGACCCCGAGATACCGGTCAATATCTATGATATGGGCCTGATTTACAATATCGATATCGACCCTGAGGCTAACCTGCACGTTGACATGACGTTGACGGCGCCAAACTGCCCTGCCGCCGACTTCATCTTTGAGGACGCGCGCATCAAACTCGAGAGCATTGAGGGCCTCAAAAGTGTCGACCTCCGGCTCGTCTTTGAACCCGAGTGGAACAAGGACATGATGAGCGAGGAGGCTAAACTCGAGTTGGGATTTCTCTAACAACCGGTAACTGTCTGATGACCACCACTATGCCGGCACGACGCGTTTATTTCCTGAGTGACCTCCACCTCGGGGCGGCATGCCACGCCGACACCCGCGAGCGGGAGCGGCAAGTAGTGGCGTGGTTGCAGTCGATTGCCGACGATGCCGAGCACATCTACCTGCTTGGCGACGTGATTGACTACTGGTTTGAATATCGGAAGGTCGTTCCTCGCGGTTATGTCCGTTTCCTCGGGCAGTTGGCGATGATGGCCGACGCAGGCATCAAAATCACGTGGATAAAGGGGAACCACGACCTGTGGATTACCGACTATCTCCCCGCCGAACTCGGCATCGAGGTTGTCGACGGGCCGATTGAGCGCGAAATCCACGGCCGGCGGTTTTTTATGGAACACGGCGACGGGATGGGCGCTAAATCATGGAGTTTCAATCTGTTGCGTCATCTGTTCCACAGCAAGACGGCACGCCGGCTGTTCTCGGCCATCCACCCGCGATGGACCGTCGGGTTTGCCCATCGATGGTCGGCCGGAAGTCGCAAGGCCGGCGGAAAGATTGCCCGCGGCGACATCGACCGTGCCGTCACGGCGTTGGAAAACGCGTCGCGCACCTACCTCGCCGGCCACCCGGACATCGACTTCTTTATCTACGGCCATCTCCACGTTGCCCTTGACCGGGTTATCGACCGCTCGACGCGGATGGTCCTGCTCGGCGACTGGATAAATCGCGAGTGCTATGCCACTTTCAGCCCCGACGAGGGCCTAATTCTCCACCAAACACCAAGGCAATGAGTCGCAACAAGATAGAAAGCGGGTTTTTCCCGGTGACGGGAATGATGTGTGCTGTCTGTGCCGGGACGGTCGAGAGTACCGTTCTACACTGTGACGGCGTGAAAAGCGCGACGGTCAATTTTGCGTCGGCCGAAGTCGCCATTGAATGGGACCCGGCGGTGACGTCGCCCGAGGCGATTGCCCGCGAGGTAGAGCGCGCCGGCTATGTAATGATAGTCGAGAACTCGGCCGCCAAGGCGATTGAGGAGAAAGAACGGATTGAGGCGCGCGACTATAAGGCGCTTAGAACCGGGTTAATACTGGCGTGGGTGCTGACACTGCCGATTGCAACCGTCTGCATGGCCCACATTCATTTTCCCGGCAGCGACTATTTCCTGATGGTGATGACGCTCGTCGTGATGGTCGTCTGCGGTAGCCGTTTTTATAAATCGGGCGTCAAGAATCTGCTTGGCGGACACCCGACGATGGACTCGCTCGTGGCCCTGTCGACCGCCGTCAGTTTCCTTTTCTCGGCGTTTAACACATTTTTCCCCGCTTTTTTCAACGACCACGGCATGCCTGCCGACCTCTACTATGAAGCCGCGGCGATGATTATCGCTTTTGTCCTGACCGGCAAGTTTATGGAAACGCGCGCGCGGCGCAACACCGGCGGCGCAATCCGTGCCCTTATGGGATTACAACCCGCTGAGGCGCAATTGATTGATGCTAATGGCAATATCACAACCATCGATATAAACCGTGTCAAAATCGGTGACCGACTCGTCGTTAGGCCCGGCGACAGAATCCCGGTTGACGGCACCGTCGTTGCCGGACTTTCGTCGGTCGACGAGAGCATGCTGACGGGCGAACCCGCCGGCGTTGAAAAGACGGCGGGCGCTCACGTGTCGGCCGGCACGATGAACCTCAACGGCACGCTGACAATCGAGGCGACGGCCGTCGGCACAACCACCGAGTTATCGCGTATAATAGAGTGTGTCCGCGTTGCCCAAGGCTCAAAAGCCCCGGTGCAACGGCTCGTCGACAAAATCAGTAACTACTTTGTATTCACCATTATAGCCATCTCGGCGCTGACGTTCGTTATCTGGATGGCCGTAGCGCCCGACAATCTATCGCTGGCCATACTGACAAGCGTCTCGGTGCTCGTCATCGCTTGCCCATGTGCGCTCGGTCTCGCCACGCCGACGGCCGTCATGGTCGGCATAGGTCGCGGCGCCCGCATCGGCATCCTTATCCGCCAAGCCGCTGCCCTTGAGCAACTTGCCAAGGTCGACACGCTCGCCATCGACAAGACCGGCACGCTGACCGAGGGTAAGCCGCGCGTGACCGCCACCCGCTTTGTCGATAACGACAACGCGACATTCATCCGCGCTATATGGACCCTTGAGCGGCTTTCGGTCCACCCCCTCGCGATGGCGCTGGTCGAGTGGGCCGAGCCGTCGGTTGACACCCGTGTCGCCGCCGATGATAATGTCGCCTTTGACTATCACGCCGGGCTTGGCATAGTCGGCACTGTCAACGACGTCGAGTATTGGATTGGCAATGAGGCGCTTGCCGAGCGCGAGGGCGCCGCCGTGCCCGAGGATTTTGCCGCGTTGGCGGCCGAGTGGGCCCGGGAAGGCGCCGGCATCGTGTTTGGCGGCGTGAAAGGCAAGACGCTCGGCGTCATTAAGGTTAATGACACCATCCGCCCCGATGCCGCCGCGACCGTCGAGCAACTGAAATCGATGGATATCAAAACCGTGTTGCTCACCGGCGACCGCCTCTCGACTGCCCGATACATCGGCCGCGAGGCCGGAATCACCGACATCGAAGCCGGCCTCATGCCTGCCGACAAACAGCGCATCGTCAGCGAACTCAGACAGCAAGGTAACTTTGTCGCCATGGCCGGCGACGGCATCAACGACTCCCAAGCGCTCGCCGAGGCCGACGTCTCCATCGCCATGGGCGGCGGCAGCGACATAGCCATGGAGGTCGCCCAACTGACAATCGTCTCGGGACGCCTCGCCTACATCCCCCGCGCCATAACGCTCTCCAAGGCAACACTAAGAATAATCCGCCAAAATCTCTTCTGGGCGTTCATCTACAACGTCATCGGCATCCCTGTTGCCGCCGGCATCTTCTACCCCGTCTACGGCTGGCTTCTGTCGCCTATGATAGCCTCGGCCGCAATGGCATTTTCGTCGGTGTGTGTCGTGCTCAATTCACTCCGTTTACAAACTCTAAGACTCAGATAATATGGAAATTAAGACAAACGCAAAATGCGCCGGCTGCTCGTCGGCCATCGTAGGTGCAGTTAAGAAACAGTTCCCCGACGCCGACCTCAACCTTGACCTCCAGTCGGTTGACAAAGTGCTCCACATCCACGGCATCCCCGAGGACGCCGACACCGCTGCCCGGGTCGTCAAGACCATCGAAGAAACAGGCTTCCAAGCCTCCTGGTTAAGGTAAAAAAGACCGCCAAACGGACTATCCGGCCGTCGAAAGCAGTTTTATGTTTTAAAACAGATTTTTGGATTTTGGGAGTTTCGTAGCGGCTTATAGTACTGATTGTTAGTGGTTTATAATTTATAAAATCGCCCAAAAACGGGCCGCGTTAAAAAACTATGTTGGATAACATATAAAAAAATTTGGCTCGTTTGTCACTTTCGGGCTACCTTTGCATCAGAAACCTAAAACAATCTTTTTTACCTTAGAAATTGTACCTATTGGAAACTCATAAAAATGGACTACGCGAGTAGTCCATTTTTATTTTTACAAGAGGGATAAAATTCGGATTTTCATTTTTTTGGCCGTAGGATGAAAGCGGGACGCGAGTTGAGGAGCCGGGTGTTCATCGTTGTGGTGGGACCGTCGTGCCCGAAGATCGAAAACTTTCGGCGGGGTGGGGTTGGGCGATTGGAAAGTTTTTGTTAACTTTGCTATCTTTCAAATTTAATCGAAGTTGGTATACAAATTTAATTAAAGTTGACACACAAAATTAAAAAGAATTATTTCTTGAGAAAGTCGGTTATAATATGGGTGGCCTTGTTGTTTGGCATCGCACCGGTGGCCAACGGGGCCGATCGTTCGAAATACAATTTTAACAGCGACTGGCTCGTTGCCATCGGCGATGTTGCCGGTGGAGAGGCTGTCGACCTTGATGACTCGACGTGGCGGCGCGTGACGCTGCCCCACGCGTTCAACGAGGACGAGGCTTTCAGCCTCTCTATCGAGCAGTTGACCGACACCGTCGCGTGGTATCGCAAGCATTTTGTCATGCCCGAGCGTGGCGGCAGCAAGGTGTTCATCGAGTTTGAGGGCATTAGGCAGGCAGGCGAGTTCTTCGTCAACGGCCACCGTCTCGGGTTGCACGAAAACGGCATCATGGCGGTAGGGTTTGACCTTACGCCCTATCTCGTTGACGGCAAGAATGTTATCGCCGTAAAAGTTGACAACGACTGGGACTACACCGAGCGCGCGACCGACACGAAATTTCAGTGGAACGACCGCAATTTCAATGCCAACTATGGCGGTATCCCCAAGAACGTCTATCTCCACGTGACCGAGCCGGTCTATCAGACGTTGCCGCTTTACAGCAACCTCGGGACGACGGGCGTCTACATCTATGCGACCGACATAGACGTTGCCAACCGCACGGCGACCGTTAACGCCGAGTCGGAGGTCAGCAACGAGACGCTCGCGCCGGTGACCGTTTCCTATCGCGTCACGCTGACCGATGCCGACGGCCGGATGGTTGCCACGTTCACAGGCGACACAATGACTATCGACCCGGGCGCAACTGTCACGCTCACGGCTTCGTCGCCCGTCGACGACCTTAACTTTTGGAGCTGGGGCTACGGTTATCTGTATGACGTTGATACAGAACTTGTTGACGACAATGGTAATGGTTTTGACAAAGTCACCACACGCACCGGTTTCCGCAAAACCCGGTTTGGTAACGGCAAAATCGAGTTGAACGACCATACAATCATGATACACGGCTACGCCCAGCGCACATCCAACGAGTGGCCGGCCGTCGGGCTGTCGGTCCCGGCATGGTTGAGCGACTATTCCAACGGGCTGATGGTCCGGTCGGGCGCCAACCTCGTGCGCTGGATGCATGTCACGCCGTGGAAACAGGACGTCGAGTCGTGTGACCGCGTCGGGCTGATACAGGCAATGCCGGCTGGCGATGCCGAGAAAGACCGCGAGGGGCGGCAGTGGGAGCAACGTCGCGAAGTGATGCGTGACGCCATTATCTACAACCGCAACAATCCGTCGATACTTTTCTATGAATCAGGAAATTATCGCATATCGCCCGAGCATATCGCCGAAATGATTGCCATTCGCGACCTCTATGACCCGCACGGCGGCCGCGCTATCGGCTCTCGCGAAATGCTCGACGTTGATACCTCTGAATATGGCGGCGAAATGCTCTATATCAACCGCTCGGCCAAGCACCCGATGTGGGCCATGGAATATTGCCGCGACGAGGGATTGCGCAAATATTGGGATGAATATTCCTACCCCTACCACCGCGAGGGGGCCGGCCCGCTATATCGAAATGCCGACGCATCAGACTATAACCACAATCAGGACTGTATGGCCGTCGAACTCGTGCGTCGCTGGTATGACTATTGGATTGAGCGCCCGGGGAGCGGTCGCCGCAACAGTAGCGGTGGTGCAAAAATCATTTTCTCGGACACCAACACCCACTATCGCGGCGCCGAAAACTATCGCCGCTCGGGCGTGACCGACCCGATGCGCATCCCCAAGGAGGGTTTCTTTGCCCATCAAGTGATGTGGAACAACGCGTGGGTGGATGTCGAGGCCCACGATTCCCATATCATCGGCCACTGGAACTATGAGCGCGGCGCGGTCAAGCCCGTCTATGTCGTGTCGACCGGCAACGCCGTCGAGTTGTTCCTGAACGGGCGGTCGCTCGGCCGAGGCCGGCGCGACTATGATTTTCTGTTCACGTTCAACGACGTCAAGTTTGAGCCCGGCACACTCGAGGCGGTCAGCTATGACGCTAAAGGCAAGGTAGTTAGCCGAAGTAAATTGGAGACCGCCGGGCATCCGTTTGCCCTGCGGCTGACCGCCGTCGAGAACCCCGAGGGCTTCCACGCCGACGGCGCCGACATGGCGCTAATTCAGGTCGAGGTAGTCGACTCCAAGGGGCGCCGTTGCCCGCTGGACAATCGGCTGATTCGATTTACGGTCGACGGGCCGGCCGAGTGGCGCGGCGGCATTGCCCAAGGCGCCGGGAATTATATCCTCAGCACGGCGCTACCGGTGGAATGTGGCATAAACCGCGCCATTATTCGCAGCACGACCACCCCCGGCACGGTGACCGTCACCGCCCGCGCCGACGGGCTCCCGGCAAAGACGTTAACGTTGCAAACCGTCGAAACCCCGGTCAACGGGGGCTTGAGCGACTATCTTCCCGGCATGACTCTCAAGGGCAATCTCGCCAAAGGTCCTACGCCCAAAGGACCATCCTACCGCGACCGCAAAACCGGTGTAAAAATCATCGCGGCCGAGGCGGGGTCGGCCACGGATGACGTTGCCAAGTCATTTGACGACAACGAGAACTCGACGTGGCAAAGCGACGGCATCGCTGCCAACGCGTGGATAAAATACACCCTCGAGCGTCCGGCGACAATCGACGACATCACCGTTAAATTGGCCGGATGGCGTCGCCGCTCCTACCCAATCGAGGTCCTGGCCGACGACACGGTGGTTTGGCGCGGATATACACCAAAAAGTCTGGGATATGTCCACCTGCGGCCCGAGAACCCCGTCGAGGCCGAGACAATCACCATCCGACTGCTCGGCGAGTCGACCGACAAAGACGCCTATTCCATTACCGAACTTTCAGCCGAACCCGTTGTTAATAAAGAAAGTACACAATCCAAGAAATATCAACTTGGCATCGTCGAAATTGAATTTTTAGAGGACATCAAATAAATTGAGGATATGGAAAAAACATGGCGTTGGTTTGGTCCCGAGGACCCGATTACACTCGATATGCTGCGTCAGATTGGCGTGGAGGGCATCGTCACATCGCTCCACCACGTTCCAAACGGCGCGGTGTGGAGTTATGACGAGGTGAAGAAGATGAAAGACTACATCGAGGACCACGGCCTGCGGTGGTCGGTCGTCGAGAGTCTACCAGTCAGTGAATCAATTAAATATGGCGGCGAGGACCGCGACAAGTTGATTGAGAACTACAAGGAGAGCCTCGCCAACCTCGGCAAGAACGGCGTCAAGACGGTCTGCTACAATTTCATGCCGGTGCTTGACTGGGCGCGAACCGACCTTGACTATCCCAACCCCGACGGCACCACCAACCTCTACTTCAACCGCGCCGAGTTTGCCTACTTTGACATCGAAATATTGAAGCGCCCCGGTGCCGAAAAAGACTATGACGACGAGACCCTGCGACGCATGCGCGAGGAGGTCGCCCCGCGAATGAGTGAAGAAGCGCGTCGGCGTCTTGTCGAAAACATCATCGTCAAAACCCAGGGCTTTGTCAACGGCAACATCACCGAGAGCGACCTCAACCCCGTCGAGAAATTCCGCTCGCTATTGAAATTGTATAAAGGTGTCGATGCCGAGAAGTTGCGCGAGAATATGGTATATTTCCTGAACGCAATAATGCCCGTCTGTGACGAGTATGACATCAATATGTGTGTTCACCCCGACGACCCTCCGATGCCTATCCTCGGACTGCCGCGCATCGTCACCGGCGATGCCGACATTAATGCGTTCCTCGACGCCGTGCCCAATCCCCATAACGGTCTGACATTCTGCGCCGGTTCTTTAAGTGGCTCGGCCGCTAACGACGTCCCCGAACTCGCCCGAAAGTATGCCGACCGCACCCACTTTGTCCATGCCCGCATCTGCAACGTCATGCCTAACGGCGATTTCAAAGAGTCGACCCACCTCGACCCGCGGCTCATCGATGTCATCCGCACGTTTGAAACACAGCGTCCCGGCGTCCCGATGCGCGTTGACCACGCGCCGCTGATGCTCGGCGACGAAAAAATGGGTTATAACGCCGGTTACTCATTCCACGGCCGCATGCTTGCCCTCGGAATGGTGTCGGGCATCATGGCAACCGTCAACGCTGATAGCAAAACGGCAAAAACCGAGAAGTAAACCACTGTAATCAAGAAAGTTATGAATTTGTTTGACATAAAAGACAACGTGACCGTCATCACCGGCGGCACCGGCATCCTTGGCCGCGCTATCGCCCGTTATCTGGCAATGAACGGCGCGCGAGTCATCATCATGGGCCGAAAAGAGGACGTCGGCCGCCAAATCGTCGAAGAAATCGAGGCCGAGTGCCCCGCGGGCACTATCGAGTTCATGAAAACCGACGTGCTCGACCGCGACGTCGTGCAGAAAAATTGTGACGACATCCTTGCCAAGTATGGCCGTATTGACACACTGCTTAACGCTGCCGGCGGCAATATGCCGGGCGCTACAATCGGGCCGGACAATACCATCTTTGACCTTGACCCGGAGCAGTTTGAGAAAGTGCTGGCCCTCAACCTGACCGGTACCGTTATCCCGACCCAAATTTTCCTGCGCCCGATGGCCGCCCAAGGCAAAGGGTGCATCATCAACTTCACCTCGATGGCAGCGTTCCGCCCGTTGACGCGCGTGTGTGGCTACGCCGCCGCCAAAGCCGGCATCTCCAACTTCACCGCCTACATGGCAACCGAATGTGCCGCCAAGTTCGGCGAAGGAATACGCGTCAACGCCATTGCCCCCGGCTTCTTCCTGACCGAGCAAAACCGCTCTCTCCTGACCAACCCCGACGGCACATATACCCAACGCGGACAAGACGTCATCCGCCAGACACCCTTCGGTCGCATGGGCAACCCCGACGAACTTTGCGGCACCGTCCACTATCTGATGAGCGACGCCTCTCGCTTTGTCACCGGCACCGTCGCCATCGTCGACGGCGGCTTCAATGCTTTCACCATGTAACCCATTGAATGAATGGATAATAACAAAACTATACACCAAGAATTGGAGCGGATGTTGACGCTGTTGCAGGCCGAGGCCGGCAAAGAGCGATGGCGCAACGTCCGCCCCGATAATTTTAAAATCGTCAGCAATAAAGACCGCGAGCAGATTTGCCTCAAATACACCGACGACACCTACTATGAAATCGAATTCACAGCGGGATGGACTTTAGGCGGCTTCTCGACACCGAGGCCCGACAAATACGTCGACATAGCCTATCAGATGGTTTGCGAGACCGAAGATAGCAGCGCCCGCGTCTATTTCGAGAACGAAATTGCTGAATTTGTCTCGGTAGCAGGCATAATTCTCAACATCGCCTTTAGTTGGAAAGCCCTTTTTGCAGAGACCCGGCATGGCGCCCATATAACAGTGTTGAAAGAAAACGCATTTCAGAAATTTTGCCTTTTGCTCGACATCCTTATTCCCTTTTTAAGCGAATATAAACCCACTGCTCCGTTCATTCCCGCGTCGTTGATAGCCAAAAAGAGAGACCTTGAAAACCTCCTCTCCATCGACCTCGAAATCTCCGACGACCAAGAAACCACCCCCATCTTCGCCACCGGCCACTACCTCTGATTGCCGTTGTGGAGCCCCTGTTTGAATGAATCTGAGGAGTGTTGCCCGTCTCTTTGCTTTCCGAAACTGCTTCAATATCGTCGAGTCGCTGCCTATCCTTTGCACTACAACCGCCAAGGCCGTCGGGGGGAGATGTAGAACGTTGAGAACCATGCTTTGCCGCTGTTCTCAGCACCGGTCAAGAAGTCGAGGATTGTTTAATTAAGAAAGTCCATATCTTGCTTTTTTCAGCAAAGATATGGACCGAAATGAGTTTATGAAAAGACGTGATTTTATTAACTAATTGACGAAGTTGATAAGGTTAAAGAACATCAAACGTGTTTCATCATCTTTATCTTCTTCTGTGAAAAATTGGAATCCGTTCTTTTCATAGAAGCTAAAAGCGGAGTTTAATGCGTCAACTGTAATAAATCTGCATCCCAATCTTTTAACGTTAGAAAAGGCATACTTGATATTGTCTAAAATAAAAGTCCCGAGACCGTTTCCTGCAAATTCTTCATTTACGGCAAGTCTACCTATCTTGACAGCGGGATAACTTTTCCGACGTTTAGAATTTGGAATATTCCTGTTAAGTTTATTCCAAACGCCTTTTTCGTCAGGATTAAAAATAATCTTATCAGCAAGTAAGCTGAAATATGCAGCAGTTTTATTTTGCTCCATATATTCAAGCAAGTATGTTACAGCAAGAAGTTCTTTTTGAAAATGCTTGGCATCATCAAAAAGAAAATCATTCAAATCGCTTTCGGCGCATTTGAATGGTTTAATATCTGTATCGGAGTTTAATTGGAATTGGCGAAGTTTACTAAAATCCATTTTACCATTGAAAATTACTAATTGATTTCATGGTTTCATAGGCTTTCTTCGCCCTTTCCTTATCCTCCTTAGAAACAGGTTTTGGGTTCGATATGAGAGTCTCAAATCGAACAGCATCTTTTCCCTTAAGTTCGGGCGTTTCCTTAATCGGTCTTGCCATAATATATTCCCTTTTGGTTTCTATTACAAATTTACGAATTATTTTTGAAATATAACACTGTTTGAATTAAATAGTTCTGAAAAATTCCTGCAAATGGTTCTTTATAGAGTTTTTTAGCTTTATTTCTTTTCCAATACTGAAAAAGCGAGCTCGGCTCGATTACTTGTTGTATCCGGCCTCTTTTGCCAAAGCCACGAACTCCATGAGGTCTGCCGAGATGAGTGCAGGATTGTTCCCAGGAATGAGAGCCGAAGTTGTCGCTATTCGTACTTGAGGTCCACAAATAGCTATTGCGACTATTTGGTCGAACGATAGAGAGGTAACGTCATCTTTCGTTGCCTCTTTATAATCAACGAGAATAATTGAGCAATCAGCGGTTAGCGACTCGATAATAGATTTATGCCGAGCATATACGGCGTTGATGTGTGGAAGGAGAAAGCCTTGAAAAGAACTCTCGGGTCGGTCAGATGTGGGAAGCTCAGCTAAATCAATCCAGTTCTCGTTGTTAAGCTCTGGGAAAGAAGCGATGTCGGGCAGGAAAATGGGCACTACCCATTCTAACTGTTCAGAAGTGGATGAAGTTTCTGCATAAGCGTTTTGGGGCATAAAAGCGACTATGAAGGCTATGGCCACGGATGCTACGATAAGAAAAATGCGATTTTGCTTCATAAGAGGACAACTATATTTTATTAATTTTCACAAAGGTACGAATAATTTATGGTTTCTCAAAGGAACACCGGACAATCGTTCACGCGGAAAATGAATACGTCACGGAGTTTGCGGCCAGCCTCCGTAGAAATCGTAACGCAGTGAGATACAACGCTTGTAGTGAACGATTGAGCCGTCGGCTTTCCACGCCGTAATATCCACGGGATCGCCGCTGTTAAGCATTTTGCGAGCGGTGGAGATATGTATAGATTGAGCCATAGCGAAAGATGGTTGCGTTAGGGATATAAGCCGAATGGCGG
>JAFLTK010000016.1:6985-11960 GCA_022511505.1 Muribaculaceae bacterium | reverse complement strand
ACTCAGAGGGGAGAGTAACGGTGTTCTGAGCGCCGTTAGAAGTCTTGATAGAGATTAACTTAGTGCCGTCGGGCAAGGTCATTGTATTGCTTGACTCAAGGTTCTTCTCAGTGTTCATGCACTGCATTGACCAGCCTTCGGAAGCGCCGAGTTCTTCGCCTTCGAGGATGTTCTTTTTCAGTTTGCCGGGGTTAGAGAGAAGTTGAGTGAACGTTTCTTCAACTTCGTTGCCAACTACGGTCAGAGTGAATGAAGCGGTAGCGGCGGCATACTGTGAAGTTTCGGCCAGAGTTGCGGTGATAACGGTTGTACCGGCAGCGAGGATGTCAACGCCGAGTTCATCATTAATCGTTGCAACAGCCTCGTTGCTTGAGGTGATTGTCAGTTCGCCGGAGATGATACCCTCGAGTTTGGGCAGGTCGTCAACGGTGTTCTTAGCCATGTCGTAAGTAAACTCGGTAACGGTCTCGCCGTCGACAGTCCAAACGAGTTGGGGGTCAGCCTTGCCGGCAACGGTGTAAACGGCTTCAACAGTCTTGCTGAGGCCATCCTCGGTAGCGGCGTAGGCACGGAAAGTAACGGTAGAACCGGGGCGAGCGTTGTAGGGGATAATGCAAGCGTCGGCATCGTAGGGTTCAAAGCCGTATTCCTCGTAGGCGAGGTCCATCCAGTAGACAGTACCCTCGGCGGCGGTGATTTCGATAGATTGACCGGCAGTAACGGTTGCACCCGAAGCGGGGTTGAAGACGGGAGCCTCGAGAGTGTATTCAACAACCTCGGTTACCCAGAACTGGAGGTTACCCTTGTAGGCACCGACAAAGCCGCGAACGGTGACGCCTTCCATATCCTCGGTGATGTTGCCAAGGTTGAAGTTGTCATAACCGGCAACGGTCACGTCGCCGCTGGTGATGTTGTAGTTGCGAGCGTTAACGTCGGTAATATCGACGTCGGTCAGGGTCATGTAGGTGAACAGCATGGGGAGGGTCACTTCCTCGATAGAGTACTCGAGAGCCTCGACGGGAGTGCCACCCTTGGTGATTTCGCCATAGACGGGGTTGGTGATTTCGGGGAGTTCGTTGTAGGGCGAGTAGGTACCTTCAAGTTTATTGAAGGTGTCGCCGTTGGCAAGCTCGGGCTGGTTGTAGCCATAGACGAGCATGCTGGTGCCGTTGACATCGCGAACGATAGTGTTTGAACCGTTCTGATAAACGGCGGTCATCTTGCCGTTGATGATGAAGTTGGTTCCGGTGGGGAAATCGCTCAGGGGCGAGAAGTTTTCGATGTAGACAACGGGAGTAGCGTTGTAGGAAGCAACGTTACTTGACTGACCGTCGGCAACAGCAATAGCCTTCACGGTACACTTTTCCCAGATTTCGATGGGGGCGGTGTAGAGAGTGCTTGCGGTAGTGGGGTTGGTGCCGTCGGTAGTGTAGTAGATAGCGGCGCCTTCGGTAGCCGAAGTAATTTCGAGCACGTGGCAATATTCACCTTCAATCATCTTGAAAGTGGGAGCGGCCACAGCGGGAGCCTCGCCACCAACAACGTAAGTAACTGTGACGGTTGCAACGCGACGATGACCTGAAGTACCACCTACAGTAAATATAACCTCCGAGGCGCTACCGGTCCAGTTACCGGCATCGTAAGAGCCTTCAGAAGCAGTTATGGCATTAGTTCCTTCTCCAGAACTAAAAGTAAATGCTACATTAGTAATATTTCCGGTTGCTACTGAAATTGTCATAGTGTTGCCACCATAGAGACGCAGTGCCGAACCAGTATTATAATAAGCCGGGTCATTATTACCTGTTCCTTTATCCATTGTAAAGGTTACGCCATCAGAAGTATATGATGTTACTTTCTGACTATTAGTATAACCTTGAGCGGCAGTATCATAGGTTACAGTACCACCCTCACCGGGCTGAGGATCAACAGGAGGATTAACGGGCTCGTCGCCACCACCGGTGTTGCCGCCTTCGCCCCAAACAACGTTGATGTTGTCAAGATAGAGAGCACCATTGCTTGAACGGATACCTACGTATGCATAATCTTCGGTAAATGTATATGTATAGGTCTTAGTAGTACCATCATAAGTAAAGGTTGCTACAGGTGTAAGACCTGCTGCATAAAGATCAGAAGGAGCGGTATAGGCTGTGTTTGAAGCATATACATTAACTACACGATTGGCAGTTGTATTTTCGTTAAAAGTAACAGAGATTGATTTAACGTTACCGGCTGATTTAGTTACAACAACGCCTGAGTTGTTGTTATTTGAACGTAATTGGATTGAACCATAACTACCTGCACATTGCAGAGCGTAAACTGCACCTGATGCACCTGTATAGGTGTATTCGCCATAAGTTTGAGTATTTGCATCAAGAATAGCAGCATTTGTAAGTACGTCGCCATCGGTAGGCTGTGGATCGGGATCGGGATCAACGGGAGGAGTTACAGGCTCGTCACCACCACCCTGATTGCCGCCGCCTTCGCCGTCAAATTCAACGGTGATTGTCTCTACTGCCTTGTTTGCCGAAGCCGTAGTGTTGAACTTAACAGAAGTAGCAGAGCCGGTCCACTCGGTAATGTTAGTAGTGGTTCCGTCGAGAGCAAACGTTGCTCCTGATACAACAGTCCAAGAAACTTTGGTTACATTCTTACCGTTGGCCGATACCTCAAAAGAAGCTCCGTTTTTGTAATACTCGCGGAGGCCATCGGTCCACATACGCCAACTTCCGGTAAACGTAATAGATACGCCGTCCTGTGTAATTGTCGTCGGATCAGTTACGTAAGTTTCGCCGTCATTAGGCAAACCGTAATCGTTTGACGTAAAGTCAAACGTTACCGTTCCTGCATTGGCTGTTACCAGACCAAGCACGGCGAACAGTGTTAGTAATAGTTTTTTCATGAAAAAATTATTTTGATTGGTAAATATATAGTTTTAAGGCAATATGTAATTGCGCGGCTCTCCGCACTAAACGCTACAAAGGTAATAACAATATTTTACAGTCACAATATCGCGGCGCCAAAAATCAAATTTTTAACTATCCACATCAGACAGACAGTCGCCTTGAAACAATATCCCTGCGGTGTGGCGTGGGTAATAAGACCCGGAAAGCGTGCGAACGGTGTAGGTCGTCTCGACCCAAAATATTGCCCTGCCGAACAAATTTTCACGGCGATGCTAAATGTAGTGTCTTTTTCTCAACATAGAAAATTTATTGTCTATCATCTATTTATCGAAATTTTATTATTTTTGCAGATAAATTACTTCGTCATGATTACCTCAGATAAAATATATGAATTATTAAAACAAGGAGAAGGACTTCATCTTGAGATAAAAGCCTGCTCTGATTCTGTTCCACGTTCAGTATGGGAAACCTATTCGGCGTTTGCCAATACTCGAGGCGGGATAATTCTCCTCGGTATCACTGAAGACAAAAGTAAACAAGCCAACCAGCGCTTCATAATTAGCGGAGTATCAGATGTTAACAAGGTTGTCACCGATTTTTTTAATATTCTAAATAATCAACAGAAAGTAAGCAGAAGCATTCTGATTGATAGCGATGTGCGCATAGTTCAAGTCGATGGGAAAGACATCGTTCATATAACGGTGCATGAGGCCGACTACCGCCAAAAACCCATCTATATCAACGATAATCTACAGTCAGGAACTTTTAAAAGAGTTCATGAGGGAGATAGACATGTCACCCCACAAGAACTTGCAATGCTAATTCGAGATAGTTGTGACGACACAGACCAGCAAATCATTGAACATTATGGAATGGATGACGTAGATGCCGAAACGTTAAGGGGTTATCGTCAGGTATTTAATGATACCCATCCGGGACATGCCTATACCAAACTTTCTGACAAAGATTTCCTTTCAAAATTGGGAGGTTATTCTGTTGACAGGATTAAAGGAATTGAAGGTCTGACGATGGCAGGATTACTAATGTTTGGCAAATCACTTTCAATTCATGAAAACTTTCCAAATTTCAGGGTCGACTATCTAAATTTGATAGGCATTGAACTTGGGGGCAGTAAGAAATGGAATGACCGATTGACCGATGATGGTCGATGGGAAGACAACCTTTTTAACTTTCTTACACTCGCAATGCAGAAATTACTATTCACATTACCTTCTGGCGGGACCTTGGAGGGAGTATTTAGAAAGGATGGAGGCGTTATGCATGAGGCTGTTAGAGAGGCATTCATAAATACCATTACCTATTGTGACTATAAGTTAACGGGAGTTTTAAGAATAGACCGCAAAACGGACAGAATCGTGATGCGCAATCCTGGAACGCTCAGAATCTCCCCGGAACGAATCTACAACGGCGAGTATACTCAGGCTCGCAATAGTACTATCCAGAAGATTCTTAGAATGATTGGTCTCGGAGACAATATCGGCTCAGGCTTTAGTAAAATTATTACAGCCTGGAGCACTTTGGGTCTGCCCAAACCCGAAATTCATGAAGAGGATGAAGTTAACGAGGTTTGGCTAACTTTACCGCTAGGTGAAAATCTAAACAAAACCGACCAGAAAAACGACCAGAAAAACGACCAGAAAAACGACCAGAAAAACGACCAGAAAAATAGACAGAAAAGTAGACAGAAAAGTAGACAGAAAAATGAGCAAATAATCATTCAACTTATTAGTTCTAACCCAACCATTACCATCAAGGATTTATCATCGACATCGGGATTTTCCTTATCAGGTGTTAATAAAATTATAGCCCGACTTAAACAAAAAGGTCAAATAAAGAGAGTTGGTGCTGATAAGGGTGGTCATTGGATTGTAACATCTGAATAGTCAGAATAATATAAAAGGTCGACAATCTCAATGCCAATGATATTTAATGAATAATCGGCAACAATCTTAACCAAATTCTCATTACTCTAAACATGTAAGATATTGTAAAGTAAACAATAAAGCAGACAATAAAGCAGACAATAAAGTAGACAATAAAGCAGACAATAA
>JAFLTK010000016.1:0-6885 GCA_022511505.1 Muribaculaceae bacterium | reverse complement strand
TAGAAAAGTAGATAATAAAGTAAACAATAAAGTAGATAGAAAAGTAGATAGAAAAGTAGATAATAAAGTAGATAGAAAAGTAGATAGAAAAGTAGATAATAAAGTAGATAGAAAAGTAGACAGAAAAGTAGATAGAAAAGTAGATAATAAAGTAAACAATAAAGTAGATAGAAAAGTAGATAGAAAACCGACCGGAAAACCGACCGGAAACTTTAATTAGAAGTTTTTATGCAGTGCCCGGACAATTCAGCGTTGGAGGATAAACATTAAAGGCAGGAAAGAAAGGTAATGGCACACCAAGAGATAAATCTATTGACAATTTCGCCTGCCCTTAGCTGATTGTCCTGATTGCTCCGTTTCTCGCGCTGTCGACACATTATTAACAGCCATTCTAAAAAGTTTTTATTGAAAAAGGGGATTATATAAGATTTCTTTTCTAATTTTGTGCCCTGAAAAGCAAAACACTATCAACTTTCGATAACACAAGTTGAAGTTTAAAGGTAAAAAGGTAAGAGATTATAACTTGGCCACGACCTTTCAACTTTAAATTGGGCTCTGTCGAAACTTAAATAATTAAAATGGTGAAAAACCTTGTAATTGTAGAGTCTCCGGCCAAGGCCAAGACAATTGAAAAATTTTTAGGGAAAGATTATAAAGTTATGTCGAGTTACGGGCATATCCGAGACCTTCGCAAGAAGGACTTGAGCCTTGACAAGGAGCATAACTTTCAGCCTATATATGAGATACCGTCCGACAAGGCCGACATCGTCAAAAACTTGCGCAAGGCTGCCAAGGAGGCCGAGACAGTGTGGCTGGCATCTGATGAAGACCGCGAGGGAGAGGCTATTGCGTGGCATCTTGCCGAGGTGCTGGGGCTCGACCCGGCAAGCACCCGTCGCATCGTTTTTCACGAAATTACCAAGGAGGCTATTCTCAACGCCATCAACAATCCGCGCCAGATAGACCTCAACCGCGTCGACGCCCAGCAGGCGCGCCGAGTGCTGGACCGCATCGTCGGTTTTGAGTTGTCGCCCGTGTTGTGGAAAAAGATAAAGCCGGCCCTGAGCGCCGGGCGCGTGCAGTCGGTAGCCGTCAGGCTGATTGTGGAGCGCGAGAAAGAGGTCCGCGACTTTAATCCCGAGCCCTATTTCCGCGTGACCGCCCGTTTCAACGACGGCCGCGACGAGCGCCCCATCCGCGCCGAGTTGTCCCACCGCCTCGCCGACGAGCCCGCCGCGCTTGCCCTCCTCGAGCAGTGCAACGGACGCCGCTTCAACGTTGCCGACATCAGCGTTAAGCCGGTCAAGAAATCACCAGCGCCTCCGTTTACAACCTCTACATTGCAACAGGAAGCATCGCGCAAACTTGGCTACACCGTGTCCCAGACAATGATGATTGCCCAGCGACTTTATGAGGCCGGACACATTACTTATATGCGAACCGACTCGCTCAACCTGTCGTCGCTCGCTATCAGCACCATCAGCAATGAGATTAAAGCAACGCTCGGCGACGAGTATCTGAAAGTGCGCCAATACCACGCTAAATCAAAGGGCGCCCAAGAAGCCCACGAGGCAATCCGCCCGACATATATCGACCGTCACACCATCGACGGCACTCCCCAAGAGAAGCATCTCTACAGTCTCATCTGGAAACGCACCATCGCGTCACAGATGGCCGACGCCCTCATCGAGAAAACGACCGTCGACATCCGCCCCGAGGGTGCCGACGACATCCATTTCACCGCACAGGGCGAGGTTATCAAGCATGACGGTTTCTTGAAGGTCTACCTCGAGAGCAACGACGACGAACCCGATGGCGACAACGCCTCGTCGCTGCCGCCTCTCGCCGCCGGTGACACCCTGACCGCCATCGACATCACTGCTACCCAGCGCTTTACGCTCGCGCCGGCGCGCTACACCGAGGCTTCGCTTGTCAAGAAGATGGAAGAACTCGGCATCGGCCGACCGTCGACCTACGCCCCGACCATCTCGACCATCCAGCAGCGCGAATATGTCGAAAAAGGCGAGAAACCGGGCGAAAAACGCTCCTTTGACGTGCTGACACTCGAAGACGGCAAGATTTCCAAGAGTACAAAGGCCGAAAACGTCGGCGCCGAGAAAGGGAAACTGATTCCGACCGACATCGGCATGGTTGTCAACGACTTCCTGACCCAGTATTTCCCCGACATCCTTGACTACAACTTCACGGCCGAGATGGAGGAGAAGTTTGACGAAATCGCGAACGGCAACAGCGACTGGACAAGCCGCATCGGCGAGTTCTATGACCTGTTTCACCCGGCGGTTGAGAGCGCCAACGGCATGCGCCTCGAGCACAAGATTGGCGAGCGCGTGCTTGGCACCGAGCCCACGACCGGCGAGCCCGTTTCGGTCAAAATAGGTCGCTACGGGCCTGTTGTTCAGATAGGTACGGGCGAAGGAGACACAAAACCCCGCTTTGCATCGTTGCGCCACGACCAGAGCGTCTTTGACATCACCCTCGAGGAAGCGCTTAAACTCTTTGAACTGCCGCGCACGCTTGGCGAAATCGACGGCAAGGAGGTCTCGGTTGCGATAGGTCGCTTCGGTCCCTACGTGCGCCTCGGCAGTCTCTACGTCTCTATTCCCAAGACCATCTCGCCGATGGAAATCGACCTCGACCAGGCGCGTGAACTCATAGCCGCCAAGCAGAAAGCCGAGGCCGAGAAAGTTGTCAAGACATTTGCCGAGGAGCCTGACTTGCAGATTCTTAACGGTCGATATGGCGTCTATATCGCCTACAAGAAAAAGAACTACAAGATACCCAAGAGCGTCACCGACCCCGCGGCGCTGACCCTCGAGGAGTGTATAAAGATTGTCGAAGAGCCGCAACCCAAGACGCGCAAAACGACGACACGCAAGGCAACCACCACCCGCAAGAAATCTTAACCGCGATGGCAACCCGACAGAACTACAAACCGGGCGCCGAGCGCTCGCGATTTAAGCCCGACGTCATCGAGACCTATCCCGTCGCCGTGCCGTCGCCGTTGCTTGAATTTCTCATCGCAGCTATGCCCGACCGTAAGCGCACAAATATCAAGGAGTTGCTCAAGCACTCTCAGGTTGCCGTCAACGGCGTGCCCGTGACGCGCCACGACACGCCGCTCAACGCCGGCGACACGGTCAAGGTGAACCTCGTGCGCGAATTTCGCGTCTTCTACCATCGCCGCCTGAAACTGGTCTATGAGGACGACGACATCATCGTTGTCAACAAAGGTTACGGACTGCTCTCGATGGGTACCGACCGCATCAAGGACGGAACAGCCTACTCAATCTTGCGCGAATATGTCAAATGGGGTAATCCCGCCAACAAACTGTTCATCGTCCACCGCCTTGACCGCGACACGAGCGGCCTGATGATGTTTGCCAAAACACTGGAGGCAAAGGAGGCGATGCAACACAATTGGAACAACATGGTGCTCAACCGCGAGTATCTTGCCGTTGTAGAGGGCACCCCGGCCGAGCCCGAGGGGGTAATTCGCTCCTACCTCACCGAAAATTCTCAGCACGAGGTCTATTCGACCAACAAACCCGAGGAGGGCCAACTTGCCATCACCCGCTATCGCACCCTTAAATCGCGCGGCGGCAAGACGCTACTCGCCGTCGAACTCGACACCGGCCGCAAAAACCAGATACGCGTCCACCTAAAGGAACTTGGCCACCCCATCTCGGGCGACCGACGATATGGCGGCTCGCCCAACTCCATCCACCGCCTGGCGCTGCATGCCCGCACTCTGAGGTTCATCCACCCCGTCACCCGGCAGGAAATGAATTTCACAACCCCAATCCCGGCTTCGTTCCAGGAACTTGTAAAGTAGTCATTTACAACCTTATATACCACACCATGAAAAAACCGTTTTTGCTCACACTCATTATGCTCATCGGTTCATTATTGACACAAGCAGCGCGCCCCGTCTATATCGGACGCCGCGGCAGCATGTATGCCGTCGAAAACACCCCCCGTGCCTTTAATCGCGGTGCCGACAAGGGGTATGACATGCTCGAAGCCCATGTTCGCCTCTCGGCCGACTCGGTATTTGTTGTCAGCCACGACGGTAAGACCAACCGCCTAGGCGGTAACCTTAAAGTTGACAAGGCTACCCTCGAGCAACTCCAAAGCGAGGTCTATACCCAGCAGCGTGAAGACTCGGTCACATACACCGGCGACCGCCTCTGCACCGTTGCCGACTTCCTCGATATTTGCAACACGCGCGGCGTTCGCCCCCTGCTCCACCTGAAAACAATCGCCGGCATCAAGGATGGCGACTGCTCGATGGTCCCGGCTCTCATCGACCTCGTCGAGCAACACGGCAATCGCGGCAACGTGCTGATACTGACGTCGATGCAAGGAGTCGTCGACTATATGCAACAGAACTACCCCGATGTCGAGGTCTGGTTTCAGGCCGACGGCAAGTGGCGCGAACTTTTTGACTGGATTGTGGAGCGAGGAGTCAATGTAGATATCCAAAAGGAGGCTCTTGACTCGACCACCATCGCCCGTTTCCATGACAAGGGTCTGAAAGTGATGACCTGGACCGTCAACTCGCTCGCCGACCTCTATGACCTTCACAAGCAGGGGATTGACTATGTCATCACCGACTGCCTCGACCCCGTCGAGCCGCGCATGCCGCTGATGGTTGGCCACCGCGGTTGCGGTTTCGGCGTCGAGAACACCGCCGAGGCGTTCATTCAGGGCGCCGAGATGGGCTTCAACTATCTGGAGTGTGACATCCGCGTGACGGCCGACGGCGTCATCGTCATCTCCCACGACGAGACGACCAACCGCGTTGGCGGCAACCTCAAGGTTGCCGACGCAACCCTCGAGCAGCTCAAGGCCGAGCGCTATACCCAGACTCGCCGCGACGTGACCTACACCGGCTCGACAATCTGCACCCTCGCCGAGTATCTCGATATCTGCCGCCAATACAAGGTGTTCCCCGTCATTGAGCTTAAATGGTCGACCGGCATCAACAACGACGATTTCAGCAACATCCCCGCTCTCGTTGACCTCATCGAGTCTAAAGGCTTCAGAAACAGTTGCATAATCCTGACGTCGATGAAAAAAGTGCTCGACAATTTCCGTACCCTCTATCCCGACATGCAGTTGCAGTTCCTGACCGCTGAATACTGGGCAAACCACTTTGACTGGACTGTCGAGAAGCGCCTCGACGTCGACGTCAACCACAACTATGTCGACGAGGGCCTTGTCAACCTTTATCACGACAACAACCTGCTCGTCAACACGTGGACCGTCAACAGCCTCGAGCGTTACCTCGAGTTGACACGCATGGGCGTTGATTTTGTCACCACCGACGTTCTCGCGCCTCGCTCGCTGCCGGGACGCTAAGAGCCGGCTCTTAAGGCATTTTTAAGGGCTTTTTTGATTCGGCATGCAATAAAACGGCCGATGTTGAGTTATTATTAATGTGGAGTTGCGCCCCTCAGGGTCGCGACTCCCCTTCATAACGTTATCATTATCTCCACCAATGAAACTGATACTCAAGACAATAGCCCTCTCGCTGACGGCTCTCCTCATCGGCTCGGCCTCCCTTTATGCCCAGAAAGACGAGTTTAACCCCGTCCAGACCGGCGTCAATTCGCTCAACATCGCGCCCGACGCTCGCGGCGCCTCGATGGGCGACCTCGGTGCGGCCACCGAACCCGACGCCAACTCCCAATACTGGAACCCGTCGAAATATGCGTTCGCCTACAGTCAGGGCGCCGCGTCGCTCAGTTATACCCCCTGGTTGCGCAAACTTGTCAACGACATCTTCCTTGCCAACCTCGCCGGATACTACAAAATTGGCAGCAACGACAACCAGGCGCTCTCGGCCTCGCTGCGCTACTTCTCGCTTGGCGAAGTAAACGCCAGCGGCCCCGACGGCATTGGCAATCAGAGCCTTAATCCGTATGAAATGTCGATTGACCTCGGCTATTCGCGCAAGTTGAGCGAGAAATTCTCGATGGGCGTCGTGTTCCGCTACATCTACTCTGACCTCGGTTTCAGCGAGAGTTATGCCGGCGACCAAACCGTTGGCGCCTCGGCTTTCTCGGCCGACATTTCGGGATATTATACCACCTACCCTATCATTGGCCGCAACGAGTGCCAATGGTCATGGGGCTGGAACATCTCCAACATCGGTACAAAGATTTCATACAACAACGGCGAGGACCCCGCGTTCCTTCCCACCAACTTGCGTCTTGGAACATCGTTCACCTTCCCGCTTGCCGACTATCACAACCTTTCTATCAACCTTGATGCCAACAAGTTACTTGTCCCCACCAAGCCGCGCCGCAGCGACTTTGAGCAGGGTATCGAGGGCGACGAGGAATATCTCCACAAACTCGAGGATTGGGAAAACATGTCGCCCATCACCGGTATCTTCAAGTCGTTTACCGACGCTCCCGGCGGTGGCAAGGAGGAGTTGCGCGAAATAACATGGTCAATCGGTGCCGAATACAGTTACAACCAGCAGTTTTTCCTGCGCGCCGGCTATTTCTATGAAAACGAGTATAAAGGCAACCGCCAGTATTTTGGTCTCGGCGCCGGCTTCTCGCTCAACGTCGTGCGTCTCGATGCTTCCTATATGCTTGCAACGGCCCAGACATCGCCGCTCGACCAGACGTTGCGCTTCACGCTGACCTTTGACATGGACGGTTTGCGCGACATCCTCGGCAAGCGACGCTAATTAATTAGTAATTAGTAGTTAATAGATAGTAGATATTTCAGATATTTTTGCCGGTTGCCGGATTTTTACTAATTTTGTGGTTAAATGGGAAAGGAAGCAATAAACATAGAAGCGATAATCGCATATTTGACCACACAACCGGTTAAGAAAATGTGGTTGTT
>JAFLTK010000015.1 GCA_022511505.1 Muribaculaceae bacterium | reverse complement strand
TGGCGTGCGAAGAGTTGCAGAAGATTAATCCAATGGCGCGTTATTGGATGCTTAGTCCTGAAGACTAATCTGCTTGAAAAATTATACCGACAAGACGCGCCGGGGTTGCATTTGCGACCCCGGCGCCGTTATAGTAGCCGTATGGCCTTCAATCAGTTCTTATTATAACCGTGCTCGCGGCTCAACATTTTCTTCTTCCAAATATTTTCTCGTTCAACGGCTTCGTCTTGTGTGATGTTTGACGGCAAAGTCTCGAGAATAGACCATTGAAAATTGCGCGTGTGATACTTTGAATCGGCATCAACAAGTTTCTTTAGTTCGACGTTATCGCCGTGGCCTGTATCGGCATAGGCTTGCCAACGCTGATAGATACGCTCCGCGCCATAGGTCGAACCGACATAATTTTTACCATTGCTTTTATCAACGATAAGATAAATGCAATTAACCGCCTTTAGAACTCTTTCCCAATCTTTATCGTTCATAACCTGAACGAGTTGACGGTGGTTGAGAATTACCTCCTGGTAACTTTTGAAATTAGGAGTTCCGTCGGCTTTTGAGATACCGTCCTCAATGCGAACCACGTCTTTGAGTTGATTAAAATACTGATGCCAACTGACAGTGCTTTTTCCCCAATCGATAACAATTTTTTCCTCAAGATGCTTAAACTCGGCAACAGATGACAATTCTAACACTTCTTCATTAGCACTGATTGTACTTGGACGACGTCCTTTGATTTCATAAACGCCAACAAAACGTGCTGTTGTCCCTTTTTCCCCAAGGAAAACAACCATATATTTCACTCCATCAAAGCGTCCTTTTATTTGCTCCGACTGGTATTTATCAAAAAGGTCCCTATGCTCGATATAGAGTTCATAAAGACTCGAAATGCCCGCCGGGACGGGTTGCCCGCCAATTAACAATTTTTTCTCAACTTCTTTCTTTGAACCGACTCGTTGATCGGCATGTCTTACCATCTTGATAGCACTCGCAGGAGTACTATCAAAGTCGGCATTCTTCCCCTTCAAAAGGGTCTGAATCGACACGATTTTAATGTTTGAATTTTCCATGAATTTTGCTGATTTAATTATTATCAGAATTTAGTGTTGAATTCTATTCCTAATATTTCATTAGCGTGATACATCCAAAGTTCCTTATCAAAATTGGGAGTATATTTAGCCAATAATTCTTTATCTTTCTCGGCCAAGCGGCTTTCTCCATATATATCCTGGAATTGTGAGCAACGTTGAACAACCGCAATAGGGTGTTCTTGCCGGTCGAGTTGGTAAAACACCGAGCCACATCGCTTTATGCGAGCACACATCTCGGGAACGACACAATGATTGTCAAGAACACAAGCATATTTAGCGGTCCAATCCTTGTCATTCCAGCCTAAAGTGCCTAACGCCAGCAACATCGAGTCCCGTTTATAAAATTTCTTAGGGCGGGAACCGTCGAATCCTTTCAGCCACCCTCTCAGCACGTCACCGGTATAGATGCTCTGACCCTTGTAATCACGATAGGGAGTTTCTACACCGGCAAAAATCACTCGATGGAAATATTTGCGACGGTAGCGACACTCGTCACCAAAGATCGCCTCGACCATATCCTGATTATGCGCTTCTTTGAACTCCTCGTCACGCGACCACACATATAAATCGCCGTTCTCGAGCATAAAGAATCGACCAAAACCGACGTAACCAAAACGGTCACGGTCAATGACATACCTGATTTTTATTTGGGGTAGAGGCGCTATAACTCCACTGCCTATAATATACTTGAATTCTTCACAGTAGCGCTTCAAATCATCCTCGGTAATTGCCTCGGGAACAGGTATTTCTTCTTTTACCGGTGTAAACCCTAAGAAGAAGGCATTAAACGCCTTGTCCTCGTCAAGAATCAAACGCCAGTCGATATGGAAGACGACGTTGGGTAAATCACGAGCAGCCATAAACAGTGGCGCGACCTCTTCATCGGTAGAGCCGGCTCTTCCACATCCAATGCGGGTGACAATGAACCGATTATTAGGATGCCGCCGGGCATACTCTATAAAATCATCGACGTAAGGCTTTATTTTTGAAATGTTTCCGTGCATTGTGGGGATGGCATAGCATTGGCCGGTAGGCCCGACGCCGACGCCCCACTCTGCGCCAAATTTACGGTGGGCCGTGCGAGCGGCACCTCCGGTGTGCCTCCCTTCAAGATTACTTCCAAACACAAAAACCTCGCATTTGGATAAATCCTTAATTTCTTCATCAAAAATTCGCAGTCCTCTCATAGCGATTAATTTTTTATTGTGAACCAATAGTATAAGTTAGTATAAACGCGGTAATTCTCTGTTTATTGTATTCCTTTTATTTTTTTTGAGTGGTGGGAATAGTTGGATTGGTAGGAGGGGCCTCTGATTCTTCTGCATAACCGGATGTATAATCGTGTGTTTTAATGATTTTTAACATAGTTGTATTGCTGAAAGGGTGGTTATTTATTAACTTTGCGGTGATGAAGAATGTTGAGTCTCAGCGTTCTACAGAATTTTCTCGAATTTATAAATCTCATGGTCAAAAACGACCTTTGAAAAACCCACAAAATGAAAAAATTTATTTTAAGAAGTTTGATTCTTGCGGTTGGTATGCTTGCCGGCATGCAGGCCGTTAACGCATATACTGTCGACGAAATACTCGCCGACGGCCAATATATTCAGTAAATTCGGATACACGGCGATATTGCGCAGCGATGCGTGTCACTATATTATATAAAAAAGGAGATTTAAGCATACATATTTTCAACTGCATAGAATCGCCGTTAAATCAAGAAACGATTCCCCGACCGTGGGAGTCGTTTCTTGTTTTTAGGCGGATTTTTATGTCTATTTTTGGTTGTTTAACATGTGTGGGCCTGACTGTTGCCCATGTCGGGGTGTAATTTTGTCTCAGAAAACAAAATTAACTCCTCTAACTATGAATCTGAGAAAAATTTCAATTGACGACGTGATTTTTGCAACAGTCATCAGAAACGGAATGAAGATAGCCTCGATGACGCTGAGCGGCATGGGCTCGATTGTCGACCTGCTTGCGGCCGTCAGCAGTCACGTCGGGGTTGTTACGGGCCTCGTTACGTTGAAGTTGCGCAACTATACCCAGGGGTGGGCCGACACGCGCTCAATGATGCTCACACGCCCCGTTATGGGTTGAAAATGTCAGGATTAAAGAAGTCGGCCACCGAGCGGGCAAGGGCAAGGGCCTCGACGGCCGACGACGCCGGGTCGAGGGACGCGGCCGTGGCATAGTCGGTCGTGGCTGCCGAGCGGTTGCCCTGACGCCAGTAGATTTTGCCGCGCAGGAAGTGGGCCTCGGCGCTGTCGGGATGAGCGGCGAGATAGCGGTCGGCAGCCGCGAGGGCCTCGGCGAGGTTATTTTCTTGCAATTGTTGCTCTATCTGTTGCAATTCGGTCATTTTTTTGATACTTTTGCGATTATAATGAATTTCCAATGACTTTTGAGTGGCAAAAGTAGCAAAAACAATTGTTATGACACGCAATAAATCGATACTTTCATCTCTCCTTGTTGCCGTGGCGATGGTCGTCACGGCGTTCACTGCACTGGCGGCCGACCCGACGGCAACGCGCTATAGTTTTGGCGAGTGTGACGGCTCCCTGCGCCCCTATCCGGCCCCTGCGCAATATGTGCTTCCCGACACCTTGACGCCGGTGTTCATCAACCACGTCGGGCGCCACGGCTCGCGCTATCCGGCCGGGTCGACGTTCACTATGTCGCTCATCGAGGTGCTTCGCCAAGCCGAGGAATTGAAGACCATCACGCCGCTCGGACGCGAGTTGCTGGGAATCTGTAATGCGGTTGTTGCCGAGGTCAACGGGCAGTGGGGCGCCCTCGACTCGCTGGGCATGGCCGAGCAGCGCGCGATAGCCTACCGCATGTATGACCGCTTCAAGCCGCTGATGGCCGGAGCGCGCATCTCGGCGATGTCAAGTTACTCGCCGCGATGTATAATGAGCATGTATAGCTTCACCCATCAACTGGCGCGCATGAACAACAATATCGAGGTTTATACCAATTCCGGCCGTCAGAACTCGCTGTTAATGAGACCCTTTGACGTCGAGCAAGACTATATCGACTTCCGCGAGAGTCGCGCGTGGGAACCGCCCTACAAAGAGTATCAAGAGAAAGCGTTGCCGCTCTCGGCTCTGCGTCGAGTCCTCGGCAATGATTTCCCTCTCGACAATATCGATGCCCGTAAAGTCGCCCTCGACGAGTATTATGTCATCGCCGGTATGGCCGCCATGTCGATGCCCGTCGACCAAAAGCGGTTTTTCACGCTCGAGGAATATAACGCCCTTTGGGGCGCGTTCAACCTGCGACAATACCTGCAACGCACCGCCACGACAATCTCCACCGTTCCGGCCGACATTGCCTCGCCGCTTTTGCTCGACCTGATTACCACCACTCAAAATTTCATCGACGGACACGGCGACGTCTCGGTCATCCTGCGCTTCGGCCACGCCGAAACCCTGATGCCGCTACTGTCGCTGATGCACCTGCCGGGCTGCTACTATATCACCAACTATTTTGACACCGTCGCGATGCACTGGCGCGACTTTGACGTCGTCCCCATGGCCGCCAACCTCCAGCTCGTGTTACTGCGCTCGCCCAAGGGCCGCTATTACCTGCTGACCCTCCTCAACGAAAAGCCCGTCACGCTCATACCGGGCTCTGATTCCACCATCGTCCCATGGGAGCAAGCCGCCACCTACCTCAATCGCTGCATCCCCCTCTACTACCAAATCGCCCTCTGACCGCTTGATTATTTTGGACGCACGAGCCGTGCACGAGCCGTGCGTCCCTACAATCAACAAAAACGCGGTTATCCCGTAGGGACGCGATAAATCGCGTCCACATCATAAAGTGTTGAAAATTAACAATATAGGCGCGGACGCGACATGTCGCGTCCCTACCGGTTGACCCGGGACCGTTTAGGTCGAGGAGCAGGCGTAGCCGGGGTTTGATGAAGAAAACGAGGGGTTGGAGGTCCTTGGTGTGGACTCCGGCCCCTCGTCGGATTGTCTGAAAACTTGAACGATTATTTGATTAGGATTTTGCGCGAAATGTTGGCCGAGCGCAGGATGTAGATGCCGGGAGCGAGACCGGAAGTGGCGGTGGGGTTCAGACCCGAAATGGCGTCGGCGTTGAGGCGCTCGGCTACCTTGACGCCGGTGACGGTGTAGATGTCGACGGTGGAGTCGGTGGAGTCGATGGTCGGGAGTTCGATGCCGGTCGAGAGGTTGTAGTAGCGGTTGGCGTCCTCGTCATAGAGCACCGGCTCGCTGTTGAACACCGGATATGGCTCACTGCCAATCATTTGGGTGAACGGACGGCCAAGTCGGTAGGCAATTTCGCCCGAAGCCATCTGAGTGTCGGTGACCAGGGTGTGGCCGTCGGTGACGGCATATTCGGCAATGGCGAAAGCGTTGGTAACATTGTCTTTCTTGGATGTCGAGCCGACGCATGCGCCGCTGTTTGTGCCTCCGCCGTTAATCGCGCCGATACTGTAGATGTTGTTAATCTTGGCGCTCGCGTTGTGGTAGCCAACTACGCCGCCGGCGTTTTGTGCCGCCGTGATGTCGCCGTGGTTGTAACAGTTTGTCACCGAGGTATTTGTGCCTGACGATACATAGCCGACTACACCGCCTGCATAGGAGGTCGCATTAATGTCGGCGAGGTTGGCGCAGCAGTCGATAGAGGCGTTGGCGTTGAGGTTGGCAACGATACCACCCACGTTCTGCTTGCCGGCAACATAGCCGGCGACGGTCACGTTCTTGATTGTAGCCGGCGAGGCTGCGGTTCCGGTCACGTAGCCGAAAAGTGCTGTCAGATTCTCTTTCGGGCGGTTGATATAGAGGCCGTTAACCTTGTGGCCTTGACCGTCAAACTTGGCGCTGAACGGTTTTGACGATGTGGCGCCAATCGGCGTCCAGTCATAGCCTCCGAGGTCGATATCGTTGTCGAGCACGATGTCGGCGGTCAGGTTCTTGCCATAGTTGGCAACCGCTTGAGCGAGGTAGGCCAACTCGGCGCCGGTCGAGATGTGGTAGACGCCCACCTCGTCGGGAGCGACCTCGGTAACGGTAGTTCCGTCCCAGGTTGTCTCGTCGCCTTCGACCATCGCGATATTGATGGTGTGGTCGTCGGGGTCACCTTCGCTGATTGTGTAATCGGCGCGGTAGCAGCGGTAGCCGGGTTTCTTTGCGACAATGTTATAGGTGCCGTAGGTCCAGGAGTAGACGCCGTTATCGTCGGGGGCGAGAGTCTTGTCGTCGATGGTCAGCAGGATGTCGGCGTCGGCGACGTTACAGTTGAGGGTGATGTTAAACAGTTTCATCGGCGAGACGGGGATGCGGATGTCGGGTATAGCGCCGAAATAGGTTTTATGGGGCACGGCGGTGAAGTTTGGCGAGCGGCCGGCCGTGGGGCTGGTATTGCGGTGGTTGCCAATCGGGTCGCCGTAGCCGTTAACCTGAATAACTCCTTGGTCCATAACCCATTCCGGTTTCTCGACGGCGTCATAGTCCTCGGGGATTGTGACACTGACGGCCTGGGCCGACGGTGCCGAGCCAAAGGTGTATTGACCCGAGCCGAGGATGAGCGACGAGCCGTTAGGCGTGCCGTTATAGGTCACGTAGGCCGACATGTTATAGATGCCGGCAATCTTGTTGGCGGGATGGAACAGACCTCTATATTGAATCTTAACTTGGTCGCCGGGCTGGAAAATCTTGCTGCCGGGGCGCGTCTCGTTGGTTATCTCGCGGTGACACGGTTTGGCGCGAAGCACTTGATAGGCCGACACTCCCGAGGCATCGGTCATCTTGACGATAGTCTTTCCTTCCTTCAAAAGAAGAGTGTAGGAGCCGTCTTCGTTTCGGGTAACGCCCTCGGTTGAAAACCCTGTGAACGTCATGCAGGTCTCAGATAGCACCGGGGTTGCCATCTCAATTGAAGCGACGCCATCGGGGGTAAAGGTGAACGGGAAGCCATCTTCGGTATCAAGGTAATAGAACACGTCGTGCTCGGCGTCAACGTTGTTGCCGGCAAGACGCAACGCGTCCATGTTATATTCCTCGTTGACGGTCATATTGGGGACGACTGCCGACCGGCCCTCGCCGACCGTCACGACAAACACGCCGGTGTTTTCAGGCCAGATTGCACCCCAGTATTCGCCACCAAGGTAATCTTTTTTGGTGACGTTGTTGTAGTAGTTGAGATTGATGCCGTCGTATGTTACCAAAACGATGGCCGTGCCGGCGGTCTTGGCCTTGATGGTCGACCAGGCCGAGGTGTGGGTGTCGGCGTTCAGAATTTCGATAACATCGGTCGAGGGACTGAAGTTGCTGTCGAGGACGGTGTAGTGGAAATCGGGCTCAAAGAAATAATTGTTGGTCGAGTTGTCGCTCAATTCCCACATTCTCATGCCGTGAACCAAAAACTCCTCGCCGATATTTAGTTTCAGATGATGCTCGGGATTGATATTGAGCAGCAAATCGCCCGTTTCATAACCGTTGTTGCTCTCGACGGTGTGGTTAATCGCCTTAGGGTCGGCCTTGGCGAAGTCGTCTTCGGTAAAGGTGATGACGGGACACTTTGAGGCATCGGTGTTCATTGTGAAATAGCCGCCATGGGTCAGTCCGCCCGCTTTCCACGTTCGGTAGTTGTAGACCTGTCCGTTGGCCAACGTGAAGTGGAACACTCGGCCGTCGGCGGTCGTTTCTACCTCGTTGGGGTCGACGGGGGTGAAGTCGGTGAAATGGGTGAACTTAATGCCGAGTTGCAGCTCGGCGTCGGCCGGGACGGTTAGGGAGAAGTCGCCGCCCATGGGTATGGCGCCCGATATGTTGACGTTAGCAGTCAGCGTGCCACCGCGGTAGAGCGTCATGTAGCCCTCGGCACGATGCTGCTCTGACGGGATGAAAGCCGCGTTGTAACTGTTGCCGTTGAGAGCGAGGAACGTGTAGCGGCCGGTGGTAGTGCTCTTGCCGGGAGTCTGGATGATGCCGACCCCCTCGCGGGAGTTGACGGTGACGTCGAGCGTGTAGTCGCCGTTTTCCACGTTCCACGCCGTGCCGCCGTCTTTGTTGGTGACGTAGGCCGTGCATGTCAGCACGGTAAACTGCTGGGTAGAGGTCGAGTCGGTGACGTTGAGAACGATTGTGCCGTTCAGTGTCGAGCCGTCATAGCCCGAAAGTGTGTACTGCCCCGGCTCGAGGTCGAGGCTATACTCGCGGTTGACCGGGGCGGGGAGGGCAACCTCGTTGCCTGTCGCGCGCTCGGCGAGGGTCATGGTGGTCGAGGTGGCGTTCATCTTGACGATGACAGGGTTGGAAAGCGCTGTCAACGAGATGGTTAACAAGCCACCGAAAATTAGAGGTTTAAGTTTCATGTTTATAATGATTGGGTTAGTTATTGCAGATAGAGGAATTTGCGGCCGTTCCGGATGTAGACGCGGCCGGGGACGGGGTTGGTCACGATGATTCCCTGGAGGCTGTAGACGGGCGCGGCGGTGTCGTCGGTGTCGACCGCCGGGGGTATGGCCGACGTTGTGCCCGAATTGCCGTCGGGCGGCAGGGCAAGGAAGTGCGCCGGGTTGATATAGGTCTTATAGGTGCCGAGGAGGTTGCCCCTTGAATCCCATTGAATCAACTTGCCGGCGGCAGTGAACGAGGCGGCGTCGGTTGCATAGAAATAACCCGAGTAGGGGTTGACGTAGATGCCGTAGGGCATCGTCATTTTCATTATCTCGTCGAGAACAGTCCCGGGAAAATCCTCCTCGACGCCGGCGTTGCCGTCGTTTTCAAACAGTTCGACGGGATTGACGCGGATGTAGTTGAACTCATATTGGCCTGTGTAATAGGAGTATCGCGAGCCGATGGCATAGAAGTTGCCCTCGAGGTCGACGGTGTTGTAGGTCGCGGCATATTCGAGCGAGTGGAAACACTCCTCGTCGGGCTTGCCGTCGATGGCGGCCCGGCAGTCAAAGATGATTGTGGCGGCCTGGACGTCATAGTAGTCGCCGGGCGAGTTGATGCAGAGGTATTGGCCGCTCTGGGACATCTTGCCGTATAGGTTGATTTGGCCCGTGTCGACGGTGCGCGCGACCGTCATCGTCGCGGCATCGATGACGCTGACGGTCGTTTCATAGTCGTGGTTCTCCTGAAAGGCATATCCGCCGGTGTTGGCCACAAAAAGATACCCTTCATAGTAGGCGATACCCTCGGGCTCATAGCCCACCTCGACCGCCGAGACAACCTTAAATGTCGACGCGTCGATTTTGGCCACATAGCCGCGTTCAAACTCGACATATCGGCCGTCGATGGCGACCTCGTGGCCGTAGGAGGACACGTAGACATATCGGCCGTCGGTAGCCAGTTTGCGGTTGTTGGGTACATCCTCGGTGGCCGCAACGGCTTTCCCTTCGGGCGTTATAAACTGGACAATGTTTGACCAATTTATCGCAATTGCAATTAGATTGTCGTTGACGTGGATAATGTCGTTGGGCGTGTCGCCGAGTTTGTAGCCGTTGTTTTCACTGAACCAATCGTTACTGATGATTTTGCCGTCCTCAAAGTAGGTTACACGGCCATTATCGGCTTGCCACAGGCCCTCGTTGAGGATGATGAGGCGCTCCCGAGCGGCCGCCTGTGTCGCCAATGCCGCGCCGAGCGCGATAATTGATAAATGTTTGATATTCATATAGATAATGTTAATTGAATTAGATTGTATAGGTCAGGGTGAAACGGAACGTTCGTCCCGGCATAGGGTAGCGGGGGATGTGCTCATATTGGACGTCGAGCAGGTCGTTGACCTCGATGGATGCCACCCACCGGCGCCACTGTCCCGATAACTTGAGGTCGATGTTGTTGTAGGGCTCGAGGATGTCGGCCGGGTCGGCGTATGACCAGATGCGCTTGGAAACGTGCAACTCTGAGACGGTCAGCGACAGGTAGCGCCACGAGACGATGCCGGTCACGCCCATTGAGAACCGCGGCGCATAGCAGATTGGCATGTCGTAGGTATCCTCGTCCTCGGGGTCGCTGCGGTTGACGTCGTGTTGGAGCGTGACCGACCCCAGCAGCGAGAATGTCCAGCCGCGGTGGCGATATTGTCCCGAGACGGTCCCGTTCAATCCTCGGCAGAATGTTTTGCCATAGTTCATCATCGACCAGGTGTAGGTGCCGCGCAAGGGGAGACAGACGATGCGGTTGTCGATGTGGTTGATGTAGAGGTCGACCTGAGCGTTGGCGTTCCATGCGTGGCCGTTGTAGTTGTACTCGAGGCCGAGGTCCACCTGACGGGTGTACTCTGGCTTTAGGTTGCGGTTGCCGGCCTGGGTGTAGTAAAGGTCGTTGAGTGTGGGCACGCGGAATATCTTTTTGTACCACGCGCGAGCGATGAAACCCCGGTAGAAGTAGCCGAGCGAGATTGCGGGAGTGAATTTGCTGATAGGGTCGGCAGCACCGGCCTGGATGCGAGTGTGGTCCTTGTAGTGCTGATAGAGGACGGACCCCTCGGCCCGCAGTCCGCGCCATTGCAGTTGAAGGTCGGCGACGGCTTTTTGGTCAAAACGCCTGACGAAACTGAAGTTGCGCACGTCGGCCCTCATCCACGACATCCGCGCGTCATAGCCAAGATTTAGATACATCCAACGCCACGGCGAGAAGCAATAGGCGGCCGACGCGTAGCCGTCATTCTGATAATAATGGTTATCGACGCGCGCAGTGTTCTGATTCTCAGGGAAATCGGTGTTGTAGCGCAAATACTCATGGGCGTATTTAGCGTTGAAACGAATGAAGTGCCGGTCGTTGAAGGCGTGTTGCCACGACGCCTGGACAAAGATGTCGGTGTCCCACTCGCGGCCAATGTTGGTGTACTTATCCGATAGGCGCCTAACGATTCCGCCGGGGCATCCGCGCTCTGAGACATAACTGTAGACGTGGGCTGAGAAACCTTTCTTGAACAGGGCGCCCTCGATGCGGTAATACTCGATGTCGCTGTTGCGGCGGCGCCCAACGGTGTCCTCATATTGCGACTTGTAGCGGAACGGGTAATCACCCTTTGAATACAGATACTCACCGTCGACAAACCCCTGCCAGCCACGGCGGTTGAACTGGAGGTTGACGCGCCCGCGGTAGTAGTGGAACGACCCGACGCCGGCAAGGACCGAGAGCGAGTCGCGCGACGGGCGGCGCGTGCGCAAGTAGACGGTGGCCCCGCCGGCATACTCTGACGGCGACTGCCCGCGCTCCAGACGGTTGGCATTGTAGAGCGATACCGACTCGAGTGTCGACAGCGAATATTTGCCAAGGTCGACGGTGCCGTTCTGGGCGTTGGTAATGCGGATGCCGTCGATAAACACACCGACGTGTTGCGCCCCCAGCGACCTGACATTGAGCGTCTTCATGCCGCCGAGGCCGCCGTAGTCTTTAATCTGAACGCCGGCAAAATATTTCAGCGCGTCGGCAATTGACGTTGACGATAGCGCCTGCAATTTTGCGCCCGTCAACTCTTGGGCGGTGGCAAGGGGCGTGCGTCGGGCCGTTACCTCGACGTCGCCAAGGGTGATGACGCTGTCGGCCACCGCACCGATAGTGTCCTTGTCGACATTCGTCGCCGCTATCGACGTCAATGTCGCTGTTATAAGCAAAAGAAATAAAGTGATACGTTTCATTGCCGTATAAGATACATAAAAGATTGGTCTCCATGCGATTATGCGCATAGAGACCACGTGTTATTCATTAACCTTATACGGCTTTGTCAATTCCGGATAACGTCATCAAATAATGCCTGCCCATAGTCCCGTAGGCGCAAAATCTATGTAAATTGCGGCAGGTCTTCTGACTTGTCCCAACTCTTTGCGCCTTCTCAGAACCGCGGTTCCAATGACATTATGCAAAAAGTTTGATATATGGGGACTTACAGCAGCGGGTACTGTTCCGGATTCACACCGGATTCCCTTTTATTAGCCCGGCGGGGCTTTTTAATCGGCAACGGACGCCCGTTGTCGAAACCACAATTTCGACCGCAAAGGTAGCAAAAACTTTTAATACCAAGCCACCTCTCGCGATTTTTTGTTTCTCGCATTCCCTCAAATGCATAAAACGCGGTCATCCAGTAGGGACGCGATATATCGCGTCCACATCATAATGTGTTGAAAATAAACAATATAGGCGCGGACGCGACATGTCGCGTC